>DBME01000256.1 GCA_002298155.1 Holophagaceae bacterium UBA706
AGGCCATGGAGTGGAGTCCGATGAGGTTGCCCTCGCTGTCCACCACCAGGGAGATGAACCCGAATTCCCCGATGGCGAACTTCGAGCGGTGCACCTGGGCGCCGGCGGCCACGGCGCGGGCCTCCTCCACGGCGCAGTCCTCGCAGTGGAAGTAGACGAGGGTGCCGCTGCCGCCCGCGGCGCAGCCTTCGATGTGGCACAGGGCTCCCCCGGCTCCGTAGCTGTTCATGTCGGAGGGGAAGGCCCACATCTCAAGGCTGTCCATGGGGGCGGAAAGGGCGGTGAGGGTGGTCTGGAAGACGCTTTCGTAGAAGCGCTTCGCCCGGGGCATGTCGTTGACGTAGATCTCGAACCAGGCGATGGGATTGCCGGTCATGGGGCCTCCGGTGGCGGTTGGGTGGGGCGTCGGTTGNNTAGGGTTCTTGGATGCCCGTGAAGGCGGAATGTTAGGCCTTCTTCTTTTTCTTGGCGGGCAGGGGCAGCGCGCCCGCGGTGGCCACGGCGAGGGGGACGATCCAGTCCGTGTCGTCCCAGCGTTCCGCGGGAATCACCATGCAGGGCTTGGCGCCGGGGTAGGGCGGGGCGTAGGCCGCCTTGGGGAAGAGCTTCGCGCCCGGGTCCGTGGGCTTGAAGAACAGCTGGTCGTCGCCCACGATGGCGAACATCTTCCCGTCGAGGAAGAGGCCGTAGTCCCCGAACATCTTCTTCGCGGACACGTCCCCGGCCTCCTCCAGCTGGTCCACGATGAAGGCTACGGTGCTGGGTTTGCTGGCCATGGCGGCAACCTCCGTAAAAGGTCAGGTTTGGGGTTTCCCCAGGGCTTCCAGGCGGTCCATGAGGGCCGTCAGGTCCTCCCGGGTGGTGAGGGGGTTGATGAGCGTGGTGCGCAGCCAGGTGCGGCGGCGGAGCTGGGTCTTGACCAGGTGGAACGAGCCCTCGCGCACGATGAGGTCCCGCACGCGGGTCTGGAAGGCGTCGGGGTCCTCGCCGGGGGCGGCGGGTGCCCGGAAGCAGACGATGTTGCCCTCGGGCCTGACGGCCAGTTCCCAGCCGGGCCGCGCCTCGATGGCGTCGGCGAACCAGGCCGCGAGGTCCACGGTGTCCTCCAGGTGCCGGGCGAAGAAGGCCGTGCCGCGCACCTTCAGGGCCACGTAGAGGTCGAGGCTGAGGAAGCGCTTGGTGCATTCCAGGGTGCGGTGGGCCAGGTTGTACCATTCCTGCCGGGCGGTGCGGTCGAAGAGGTACGAGGCCTGCTGGCTGAAGGTCTCGAAGGAGTGGCCCTCGTCGCGGAAGACCACGGCGGTGGCCAGGGAGGGCATCATCAGCATCTTGTGGGCGTCGATGACCACGCTGTGGGCGCGCTCGATGCCCGCGAGGGCCGGCCGGAGACGGTCCGACACCGCGAAGGCGCCGGAGTGGGCGCCGTCCACGTGGAACCAGATCCCGCGGGCCTCGCAGAGGTCGGCCAGGGCGTCCAGGGGATCGATGGCGCCGGTGGCCGTGGACCCCGCGCTGCCCACCACCGCCAGGACCTTCCGGCCCCGCAGCTCCGCCTCGTCCAGGGCCGATTCCAGGGCGTCGGGCCGCATGCGGAAACGCTCGTCGGTGGGGATCGACACGACGTTGCGGCCGCCCAGGCCCAGGACCTGGGCCGAGCGCCGCACGGAATAGTGGGTCTGGTCCGATGCCATGATGCAGAGGTTCAGGGGGGCCCGGTAGCCCTCCTCCCACACGTCGTAGGGCGTGGACGCCTGGCGCGCGGCCAGCAGGGCGGTGAGGTTCCCGGCGCTGCCGCCGTGGGTGAGGACGCCGCCGGCCGCCTGGGGATCGAAGCCGATGCGGGAGGACAGCCACTGGATGAGGGAGCGCTCCATGGCGGTGGACACGGGGCCCATTTCGTAGACCGCGGTGCCGTTGTTGAGCAGGCCGGAGACCATGGCCAGGAGCGCCGTGAAGGGCAGGGGCGCGGCGCACTGGTGGCCCACGTACCGGGGGTGCTGGAGGTGATGGGATTCCCCGAGGACCCGGTGGATCAGCTCCAGGGGATCCGCGCCTCCCCGCTCGGTGAAGTCCGGCGGCCAAGCCTGGAGCGCGGCCTCCGGTTCCCGCCAGGGCAGCACCGGCATGGCGCGGGCCTGGGCGGCGGCCAGATGGTCGGCGAGGGCGTCCACCGTGCGGTGCCCGAGGGCACGGAAATCCTCCGGATCATAGGCTTGGGTTTCCATGGATCCATCCTCCCACCTCCCGCGGAGAACCGACAGGCCCTTGCCGCCACTCCTAACCCAAGGAGCCGCCCCATGAACGTACGGATCGTGTCGCTGCTCCTGGCCTTCCTGGTGATGGGCTTCGGGGACCTGCGGGGGAGCTTCCTGGGGATCTCCAGGGAGGTTTTCGGGATCACGGCCGCGCAGGGTTCGCTGATTCCCGTGGCGGGCGCCCTGTCGTTCGCCATCTTCGCGCTGCCTGCGGGGCTCCTGGCCACGCGAAAGGGAAAGAAATACGTGCTGCAGCTGGGGTTGCTCCTGACGGTCGCTGCCCACCTGCTCCCCTGGTTCGTCCTCACCCGGTACGTGCACCTGCTGGCCGCCATCTTCCTCATCGGCATGGGGATGACCTTCCTGCTCGTCTCCGGCAACCCGCTCCTGCGGGACGTGACGGACCCGGCCCGCTTCGCCCGGGACCTCACCTTCGCCCAATTCATCAAGGCCCTGGGCTCCATCGCGGGCCCTTACCTCCTGGCCTTCATTGTGGGGCTGGGCTTCTCCTGGAAGGGGGTCTTCCCCATCTTCGCGATGGTGGCCTTGATGGTGTGGGCGGCCGTGAACCTGGTCCACATCCCGGAGACCCCGCCCGAGCGGCCTGCCAGTCTGGGCGGAATCCTGGGCCTCCTGAAGCTGAGGGTCCTGCGCTGGAAAGTGCTGGGAATCTTCCTTTTCACAGGGTCGGAGATGGGCATGAACAACTTTCTGGCCAGCCACCTGTGGCTGTCCTTCGGCATGGACATCCAGGGGGACGCCATCCGCTACGGCCAGGGCCTCTTCTGGGTCAGCCAGGGGGCCGGGCGTCTCCTGGGGGCCCTGGCCCTCACCTGGATGAGCACCCCCCGGTTCCTGTTCCTCTGCGCCCTGGTCGGCCTCACGGGGCTGGCCGGCCTGGTGCTGGGGAACCGGGACGTGGCGGTAGCCTCGGTGGTGCTATGCGGCCTGAGCTTCTCCAACATCTGGCCCTGTCTTTTCTCCCTCTCCGTGGAAAGCATGCCCCTGCGCTCCGCCGAGATCGCGGGCCTGGCCGTCATGGCCAACGTGGGGGGCGCCCTCCTTCCCTTCCTCATGGGGAAGGTGACGGATCTCAGCGCCGTGCGGTTCGCGTTCCTGGTGCCCCTGGCGGCCTTCGCCTACGTGGCGGCGCTGGCGCTGCCCGCCCGCGTCAGGTCCTGAACCGCTGGATGTGGGTCAGGAGCCGGGCCGCGCTCTGGGCCTGGCGCCGGGCGGTATCGGCCACCCCGCCCACGGAGCCGCTGAGGACGCCGGCGGCCTCGGTGTCCCGGCCCAGGCGGTTCACCACCTCCTGGGTGCGGCCGGCCACGTCCCGGCTCGTGGCGGCGTGGGCCTTGAGGGCGGCGTCCAGGTCCTGGATGCGTGCGGTCATGGCCTCGGTGCGCGATTCGATGAGGTTCAGGGCGCCCACGATCTCCATGACGGTGCGTCCACCCTCGCCCACGGTGGCGTCGCTCTCCTGGATGAGGGTGTAGATCTCCTTGGCGGCGGCGCTGGAACGCTCCGCGAGCTTGCGCACCTCCTCGGCNNAGAACCACTGCCTGGAGCAGTTCCGTGCCGACAAGGGCAAGTACCCCACGGCCATCGGCCAGCTGCGGGACCAGGGCTACATCCGGGACATCCCGGTGGACCCCATGACCCAGTCCAAGGACACCTGGCAGGCGGAATTCGAGACCCCGGACCCTGACAGCCCGGACGCCGAGGTGGGCATCTTCCGGGTGCGCAGCGGCTCCACGGACATGGGCGAGAACCAGGTCCCCTACAACGAGTGGTGAGCATGACCTCCAAGTCCCTGGCCCGCACCGACGCACTGGCCGCCGGCGTCCTCGTCCTCTGGACCGGCATGGTCCTGGGATTCGCCTTCCTGGTCGCCCCTCTGCTCTTTTCGGTCCTGCCCAGCCGGGACGTGGCCGGCCATATCGCCGGCCGGGTGGTCACTCGCCTGGACTTCATGGCCTGGGCGGCCTTCCTGCTCGCCCTGGGTCTGGCCATCTTCCCCCGCTGGCTCCAGGAGATCCGCGACCCCGAGGGGGTCGGTCCCATGCGCCTGTGGACGGCGGCGGCCCTCGTGGCGCTGCTCATGTGCTTCACCAGCCAGTTCATCGTGAGCCCCGGCCTGGGCCGCATCCGCGCGCGCATGGACGGCCCCGTGGAGGCCCTGGCCAAGGACCATCCGGACCGGGTGGCCTACCAGAAGGCCCACGGCATCTCGCGCCAGCTGATGTTCGTCAGGTTGATCCTCGCTCTGGCCCTGGCGGCGGGCGTCGCGGTCCTGCCGAAGGAGAACCCGCCCGCCTCCGGCGACGTCAAAGCCTGAAGCGGTTCACCACGGTCTTGAGGCCATCGGCCACGTGGGCCAGGTCCTCGGCGGTGCGGGCCACTTCCTGGACGGCCGTGGCCAGCTGATGCGCGGCGGCGGCGTTCTCGTCCAGGCGGTCGGCGGTGGCGTCCATGAGCCGGCCTACGCGGGTGCTGGTCTGGGCCTGCTCCCGGCTCAGGCCGTCGATGCTCTGGATGCGGCCGGCAATGTCGGAGATGCGGCCCCTTATGGCTTCCAGGTGCTCCAGGGTGGAGCGCACGCTGGCGTCGCCGCCAGCCACGGCCTCCTCGGTGAACCGGATGATCCCTTCGATCTCCTTGGCGCTCTGGGCGCTGCGTTCGGCGAGCTTGCGCACCTCCTCGGCCACCACCGCGAAGCCCTTGCCCTGGGCGCCGGCCTTGGCCGCCTCGATGGCCGCGTTGAGGCTCAGGAGGTTGGTCTGGCGGGCGATGTCCTGGATGATGCGCACGGCCGAAGCCATCTTCTCGGAGCTGGCGCGGATGTCCGTCATGGCCTTGGAGGTGGCGTTGCCGTGCACCGCCCCTTCCACGGTGGCCTCCAGGGTTGCGCGGGCCTGGGCCTGGGCCTCCTCGAGGCTCGCGGCCATGGCCTCCAGGGCGGTGGAGAGGGTGCCGATGGCCTTCGAAACCTCCTCCGCCTCGTGACGCCCCGTGGCCATCTCGTGGGCGAGCTCCTGGGTGTCCCGGGCCATGGTCTCGGCGTTGGAGCCCAGGGCGTCGGATTCCTGCCCCAGTTCCACCGCCGTGCGGCCCAGTTCCTTCACGAGGCCCCCGAAGGCGCCAACCGCCTTGTTGAAGGCCGCCGACACGCGGCCCAGTTCGCCCTTGTCGGCCGCGGCGGTGACCCGCAGGTCCCCGGTGGCGAGGCCATCCATCTGCTCGGCGAGGTCGATGGCCAGGGTCGTCACGGGCCGCAGGACGCGCCGGGCGAAGAGGAACCCGTTGCCCAGGGCGATGAGGGTGGCGATGGCCGTGAAGAGGCCGATGCGGTTGCGGATGGCCGCGAAGTCCCGCGCCACGTCGTCGACGTAGACGCCGTTGCCCACGATCCAGCCCCAGGGGGGGTAGGCCTTGACGAAGGAGATCTTGGGGACGGGGCGGGACTCGCCCTGGCGGGGCCACATGTAGGGGACGAAGCCTTCGCCCTTGTCCCGGCACACCGCCGTCATCTCCAGGAACAGGTGCTTGCCGGTGGGATCGACGTTCTGGCTGATGTCGCGCCCGTCCAGCTCGGGCTTGAAGGGATGCATGAGCATGGTGGGCGTGAAGTCGTTGACCCAGAAGTATTCGTTGTTGCCGTAGCGCAGGCCCTTGATGACCGCCAGGGCCTGGGCCTTGGCCTGGTCCAGGGGCATCTCCCCCCGGGCCGCCCGGGCATCGTAGTCCCTGAGGATGCCGAAGACGCTCTCCACGGCCACGCGCGTCGCGTTCTGCCGGTCGGCCTGGATGCGCTCCTCGACCGTGGGGAGCACCAGGAAGGCGATGGCCAGGATCAGGGGGAGAAGGGAGAGGGTCACCACCAGGACGGTCTGCCCGAAGAGGTTCAGTTTCGGAATCCGGGTCCCCGCCATGGTTGCTCCATTTCTATCGACCAACGGCACAAGCCGATCCAGGGTTGAGTACTGGATCCCCCATTTGTCGAAGAGATGATTTATATGAATTGAATATTCAGGGTGTTGCGGCTGCCTGGGCCCCCTCCGCCATGCCGCGCCACTGACTGTAGACCCAATCAAAGGCCAGGGGAATGGCCAGAAGGGCGCCTTTGATGTGGTTCGTTCGCCCGCCTGGCAAATCCAGGGGCTCGTAGCTGAGGAGGCCCTGCGGATCCCGGCCGTCGGCCCGTACCGCCGTTTCCAGCATTCCCATGGCCGTCAGGGTGTTCGCCAGGGGGACGTCCCGGTCATCCGGCCCCTGGGCGAACAGGATGGGCCGGGTGGGCGCCCAGCCCCGGGCCACGTCGTTCTCCTCCAGGATCCAGCGCAGCGGGCTCGTGAGGTATGCGGGCTCCTCCAGCTCACGCACGACCCATTCCGGCCGGAGAAGGGCGCGCAGGACCACGCCATCCCGGGGGACGCCGAGACGCCGGGCGATGAGGGTGTCCACCACGATGCCGTCCGTGGAGCCATTGGACCACTCGAGGATGTTCCCGTCCTCGCGGCTTTCGGTGAGGGCGGGGGCCAGCTCCTCCAGGGGGTCCATGACCCTGCCGTACACGGCCCCGTAACCCAGGAGGACGTAAGGAATGAAGAAAGGATGGTCGAAGGGGTCCGCGGGCCGGAGGATCTGCAGGCGCGTCGTGCCGGAGATGTCGAAGGGGCCCGCCATGGCGGCGGTGCCGGCCAGCATGAATCCCTTTCCGGACTGGTAGGCCTCGGGGTGCCTTTCCATCTCCCGGGCCGCCGCCAGGGAGGCGAAGCCCCCCTCGGAGTAGCCCATGATGAACACGCGGCCGTCCCAGGCGTAGCCGCCGCCCGCGACGTAGGGATCGGTGGCGAAGAGGTCCCGCACGGCCGGGATCCCGTCCACCACGGCGAAGGCCAGGGAGCGCGCATGGCAGAAGGGATGGTAGGAGGCGCTGTCGCCGCCCATGCCGGGCATGTCCGGCAGGGCCACCGCGAAGCCGTAGTAGGCCGCGGCCGCCGCCGCGAACATCCACTCGTGGCCGCCGTAGGACGAGGCCACGGCGTCCTTGAGGAGGTTGGTGCCGTGGCAGTACATCACGATGGGCATGGGGCCCTTGCCCCGCTGCCGCCAGGACGGGGGGAAGAACACCCGCCCGCTCTGGTGCACCGCCATGGTGCGCTGTTCCCCGGCGTCGTCCAGCAGCGGGTGGGCCATGTCGTCATAGAGGGGCTTGCGGGCGGTGTAGCTGTACACCGTGGAATGCACCATCCAGTCCGGGATGCCGGGGCCGGTCCAGTGCTCCATGGTCTCCAGGCAGGACAGGAAGGTCCCCCAGGAGATGGGGTCGCTCCTGCGGGTGGGGAGGAGGTGGTTGGGTTTCCCTGCGCCCCATGCGGGTTGAAGGACGAGCAGGCCCAGGGCCAGGTGGAGGAATAAAGCTCTTAATTTGGACACAGGGTGTATTCCTAGAAGGGAATCAAAAAATTCCATGAATTAAAAAAGGCTTAATAATTGCAAAAGCTGCAACGGGCCTGATGGCCCGCGTGATTATTCCAGGCGCGGCGGCATCCTGTCGAGGGGAAAGGTGGGCGTCAGGCGCCGCCCCGGGTCTTCCGGCAATAGAAGCGCATGGTGTTGCCCCTGGGAACCCACGCCCCGGGCAGGGCGGCCAGGAAGGCCAGGGGCGCCAGGGCGCAGCCCAGCAGGACGTGGAGCCAGGTCGCCGGCCGCCGCCGCAGGGCGATCCCCGCGGGGTTGCCCATGAGGGCGCGGTAGAGCCGGTTGGGTTCGCCGGGGAGGAGGTTGAGCACGTTCTGCAGGGTGGTGAAGGCGGAGTACTCGATCGAATGGAAGGTTCGGCCCTCCACGCGCCAGCCGCCGCGGGCCAGGAGGCGCGCCAGGGCCTCGGGCGTCAGGAAATGCAGATGGTGCGGGTGGTCGAAGCAGAGGTTGCGGCGTCCAAGGATGGAGAAGCCCAGGGTGCGGAAGTTGGGCACCTCCACCACCAGCAGCCCCTCCTCCGCCAGCAGCCGCCGCGCGCAGGCCAGGTAGCCGGCGGGGTCGGGGAGGTGCTCCAGCACGTGGAACAGGGTGATGGCGTCGAAGGAACCCGCCGCCAGGGGCAGCTCCGGCAGTTCTCCCACCAGGACCTCCAGGCCCCGGCGCCGGCGCGCGGCTTCGGCCGCGGTGCGGGAGACCTGGGTCCCCGTCACCGTCCAGCCATGGTTCCGGAAGACCTCCAGCAGGTCGCCCCGGCCGCAGCCCACGTCCAGGAGGGCGCCGGGGGCCGGATGCCGGGCGGCGATGGCCCGGTACCGCGAGGACTTGAGGGCGACCACCAGGCCCTCCACGAGGCCCAGGAACCGGCTGCCGGTGTCCTCCTCGTAGTAGTCCTCCTGGTAGAGCTCCGCCTGAGTCCCGGGGTCGGGAAGGGGATCGAGGCTGCCGCCGCCGCAGGTTCCGCAGCGCACCACGTCCGGGGTGCCGGGCTTCCATGGGGACAAGCGAGCGTCCCCGCAGAAGGCGCACGTGCCAGGTGAATGCATGGAGCCTCCGGATGCCGTGGCCCAAGTGTACCGGGTGGCGGGGCGCCGGGGAAAATTACCCGTGAGGGGCCACGCGTTTGGGAGTACGCTTCCGTGACCTTCCGGAGGTTCCCATGCGCGCCACCCGATTGCCCCTGCTGCTGGCCGCGGCCCTTCCCCTGATGGCGGGCCAGCCCCTGGCCTACAACGACGGCGCCACGCACCTGGCCGGCTACGTGGCCCGCCCCGCGGGCGCCAAGGGCAAGGTGCCCGGCATCGTCATCATCCACCAGTGGATGGGCCCCACCGCCCACGAGCGGGGCACCGCCGACGCCCTGGCCAAGCTGGGCTACGTGGCCCTGGTGGCCGACATCTACGGCGAGGGCGCCGCGCCCAAGGACACGAAGGAGGCCGGGGCCCTGGCCGGGCGGTACAAGGGCGACCGCGCCCTCNNGCTGGACGCCCTCAAGGCCCAGCCTTCCGTGGATCCGGGGCGCCTCGCGGTCATCGGCTTCTGCTTCGGCGGCACCGGCGCCCTGGAGGCGGCCCGGGCCGGCATGCCGGTGACGGGCGTCGTGTCCTTCCACGGCGGCCTGGACGCGCCCGCCGATCGCCCCGNNCCGTGGGCCCCATCGCCGCGAAGGTCCTCGTGTGCCACGGCGCCGACGACCCCTTCGTGCCCGCCAAGGACGTGGCGGCCTTCCAGGACGAGATGCGCCGGGCCAAGGCCGACTACACCTTCATCGCTTATGGCGGCGCGGTGCACGCCTTCACCCAGAAGGAGGCGGGGGACGATCCGTCCAAGGGCGCGGCCTACCAGGAGGCGGCGGCCCGGCGGAGCTGGGACCACATGAAGGACTTCCTTGTGGAAATCTTCAAACGTTAATATAAGTTCACAGGTTTTCAATCTGTGGGCCTGACTTGCGGATCCGGCATGGGGAGAGGTCTCCCCTGCTGGATCCGTTGGATTGGGTGGGATTAGGTCCCAGGCTCCGATCGGGCCGGCCGGGCTCCATCCAGCCGATGCCAAGGTCGTTAATTAAACACACAAGATGCAAACTCGTTAATTGAATCAATCAAATTCGCGGATTCAATTCCGATGAATGGCTGCCTTGTCCCCACTCGGATTCTGACTAGACTGGCGTCACTTGAACCCGACTTCCTCCAAGGGGACTCCTGATGATCCAGCTTCTTCTCGTGGCCGCGCTGCTCCTGGCCGCCTGGGCCATGGCCTTCTTCCGTGCCGGTCTGGTGGCCTGGACGATCCTGGCCGGGGCCGCCCTGGTGGGTGCGGGCCTCGATCCGGTCGCCCATCCCGTCCTGTGGGGCCTCTTCGCCCTGGCGGCCCTCGCCGTCAACCTGCCGTTCCTGCGCCGCGCCCTGGTGATGCGGCCCCTGCTGGGGGTGTTCAAGAGCAAGCTCCCCGCCCTGTCGTCCACGGAACGGGAGGCCCTGGAGGCCGGCACCGTGGGCTGGGACGGCGAGCTCTTCAGCGGGGCGCCCCGCTGGGACAAGCTCCTGGCCCAGCCCGCCCCGGCCCTCACCGCCGAGGAGCAGGCCTTCCTGGACGGCCCCGTGGAGGAACTCTGCGGCATGCTCGACGACTGGCGCATCGTGGAGGAGCTCAGGGACCTGCCGCCCGACGTGTGGACCTTCCTCAAGGAGAAGGGGTTCTTCGGGATGATCATCCCCAAGGACCACGGCGGGCTGGGCTTCTCCGCCCTGGCCCACTCCCAGGTGGTGATCAAGATCGCCAGCCGCTGCTCCGCGGCCGTGGTGACCGTGATGGTGCCCAACTCCCTGGGGCCCGCCGAGTTGCTCATCCACTACGGCACCGAGGCCCAGAAGAACCACTACCTCCCGCGCCTGGCCCGGGGCCTGGACATCCCCTGCTTCGCCCTCACCTCTCCGGAGGCGGGGAGCGACGCCGCCTCCATCCCCGACACCGGGGTGGTGTGCCGGGGCACCTTCGAGGGTCAGGACGTCCTCGGGGTCCGGGTGACCTGGGACAAGCGGTACATCACCCTGGGGCCCGTGGCCACGGTCCTGGGGCTGGCCTTCCGCCTCCAGGATCCGGATCGGCTGCTGCCCGAGGGTTCCGAGGGCATCACCCTGGCCCTCATCCCCACGTCCACGCCCGGCGTCGTCATCGGCACCCGCCATGACCCCATGGGGGTGCCCTTCCAGGTGGGCCCCACCCGGGGCTCGGACGTGTTCATACCTCTGGAATGGATCATCGGCGGCGCCGCCCAGGCCGGCCGGGGCTGGAAGATGCTCATGGAGTGCCTAGCCGCGGGCCGCTCCCTGTCCCTGCCGGCCCTCTCCACCGGCGGCGGGAAGATCGTCGCCCTGGTGGTGGGCGCCTACGCCCGGGTGCGCAAGCAGTTCAAGCTCCCCATCGGGCGCTTCGAGGGCATCGAGGAGCCCCTGGCCCGCATCGCCGGCAACGCCTACGTCATGGACGCCGCCCGAACCATGACCTGCGGCGCCCTGGCCCTGGGGGAGCGCCCCTCCGTCATCTCCGCCATCGTGAAGTACCAGTGCACGGAGCGCCTGCGCAAGGTGGTCAACGACGGCATGGACGTGCTGGGTGGCACGGGCATCTGCCAGGGACCCCGCAACCTCCTGGGCCAGGCCCATGTGGCCATTCCCATCAGCATCACCGTGGAGGGGGCCAACATCCTCACCCGGACCCTCATCATCTTCGGGCAGGGCGTCATCCGCTGCCATCCCCATGTGCTGGAGGAACTGAAGGCGGTGCGCGGCGCGGACCCCATCCCCGCCTTCGACCGGCACATGGGCGCCCACGTGGCCTTCACGGTGTCCTGCTTCGCCCGGGGACTCTTCCACGGGCTCACCGGCGGCAGGTTCGCCCCCGCCCCGGGCGGTCCCGCCCGGCGGTACTTCCAGCAGGCCACGCGCTACTCGGCGGCCTTCGCCTTCACGTCGGACCTGGCCCTCCTGACCCTGGGCGGCGGCCTCAAGCGCAAGGAGAAGCTCTCGGGCCGCTGCGCGGACATCCTCAGCAACCTCTACCTGGTCTCCGCATGCCTCAAGCAGTTCGAGGACCGGGGCCGCCCCTCGGGGGAGCTGCCCCTGCTGCGGTGGGCCTGCGAGGAGAGCTTCCTGCGCATCGAGGAGGCCTTCGACGGGCTCTTCCGCAACCTTCCCAGCCGTCCGGCGGCGTGGTTCCTGCGCTGGGCGCTTTTCCCCACGGGCCGCCATGCCACGGGACCCAGCGACCAGCTCGGCCACCAGGTGGCGGCCCTCCTGCTGGAACCCTCCCCGGTGCGGGACCGGCTCACGGCGGGGGTCTTCGTGCCCATGGATTCCCGGCAGCCCGTGGGCCGCCTGGAGGAGACCCTGCGCAAGGTCATCGCCGCCGAACCGGTGGAACGCAAGCTCCAGGTGGCGGCGGCCCGGGGGCTCATCCAGGCCGGTTCCGACGACCGGATGCTGGCCGACGGCATGAAGGCCGGCATCCTCACGGGACCGGAGGGGGAGGCCCTGCGCCTGGCCCTGGAAGCGCGGCGCGAGGTGATCAAGGTGGATGACTTCCCGCGCGTGCGCCAGCCGAAGATGTGACCTCGTCCGCCGGAGCCCCATGGCGGTAGACTGTCCCGGTTCCAATCCGGAAGCGGGGGCCACCATGGTTTGGCGCAAGCTGTTGGCTGCGGTCGTACTTGTGGGCAGTATGGGCATCGGCCAGACGGTCCTGGGATCCGAGGGCGAAACCGGGAAGGGACTTGCGACCCTGGCGGTGCTGCCCCTTCACGGAACGGCGGAGGGCCACCTGACCAAGCCCGAGGACGAGATCTACCAGCTCGTCGTGGCCTCCTTCCTGCGCACCCGCCGGTTCGAGATGGCCGAACGCAAGCGCATGGATGATGTGCTGAGCGAGGCCCGTTTCCAGAGCTCGGGCCTGGTGGACGATTCCAGCGCGGCCCGGCTGGGCCGGCTCATGGGCGTCCAGTGGGTGGTGATCGGCTCCTTCAAGGGCGAGCTCATCGCCTACTACGGCGACAAGCGCGCCGACAACGTGCTCTTCCGGTGGTACACCAGCAAGCTCACCTTGAACCTGCGCATGGTCAACGTCGAGACCGGCAAGATCCAGGAGGTGTTCGACGCCTCCGGCTCCAACAAGGACAGCACCCTGGAGAAGACCCGCCAGGGCCTCATGGAGGATACCCGGCGCAAGCTGGACCGCGCCGTGGCCAACACTTTCCCCTTGACGGGGATGATCCTCCGCGTGGATTCCGAAAAGGACGTGATGGTGGATCTGGGCAAGAAGGACGGCGTGGCCGCGGGGGACCGGTTCCAGGTGGTGGAGATCACCCCGGACGTGGTGCACCCGGTCACGGGGAAGGTGATCAAGGGCGCTCCCCGGGTCATCGGGGAACTGAAGGCGGTCGCCGTGGGGCCCGAATCCTCCATGATGAAGGCTTCGGGCCTCCAGGGCCCCCTCAAGGCGGGTCAGCTCGTGGAAAGCCTGGCTCGCAAAGCGGGAATGTGGGAATCCTTTATGGATAAAGTTATTAAATAGTTCACAGCCGGCTGGCCGACTGGAAATGCCAGCGGCCGTCCAGGCTGCGGAAAGCCAGGAATTCCCAGGTTTCGCACCCGTCCTCCGCCTGCACGGCGCACCTGAACCGGACGTTCAAGCCTGCCACCACCTGCACGTAGGCCTCGGTCACATCCCGGAGATTCATGGTTGCGAACTGCTTTTGAATGAATGACTTGGCCTCCTGGACCAAGGGTGCTTCGCTGGAGGCGGCCTGGTAGCCGCCCAGAAGGGGTGCGTCTCCCAGGGGGGTCTCCGGGGCGGTGGGTGTGGAGGCGGAAAGGCCGAAAACAGGGCAGAGCAGGGACGCGAGAACGTATTTGTTCACGAAAGACTCCAGTGCGGCAGGGATCAGGGAAGGGGGTGTTGCGAGATAAGGGTCAGTAAATGTGTGGATGTGATTTAGTTCACAATTCCAAGGGTCGGTTTTTGAAATGGCTTGTCAATGGGTCAAAAATTCATTCGCTAAATTCCTTGTCCATGTTAATTTTTCGTAAATTCAGAAGCATCATGTCTTCCTTTGTAAATTTACCCATGGTATTGGGATGGATAACGATGTTGTCACTCCCTATTTCGATGGAATCCTTGACGAATTGCTTGCTTGTTTCTTCGTCCGCCGTGTCCAGGGGGGGGCCAAGATGCTTGTCCACCAGCTGGATTGAGATCTTTTGGTTGGCCAGGAATTCCACGCTGGCAACATATTCCGCGTAGTAGCCAAAAATATCCTTCAGGAGGAAATCCTGATAGAGATACCCCTCCTTCCGGTTGAAGACCAGCAGGACCCGCCCCTGTGCCGGCAGGACGACCGAGTCCCCGGCCTTGGCCAGGGTGCCCAGGGGCTTGCCCGTGAACTTGTCCATGAGGGACAGCGTCCCCCGGCCGGCCCGGACCCCCTCCGCCAGGGCGAGGGTCCAGGGCTGGCGGGAGCGGACGATGATCTCCATGCGGTCCTCGGCCCGGAGGACCACCCCCAGGAGCAGCAGGAGCAGCGGCTGGATGGAGCATGGGCGTAGGCGTGGCATGGCGTCCCGGGGGGGCCCGTGGGATGACCGCGGGGTATGGGACTCAATATGTATTATTAATTTGCCTGGGCAAGGGCCTTACGCCTGGCGGGTAAGAAGTCCGAAAAAGATCAAAGGTTCGTTCCCGTCGTTCTGGATGCCATGGGAGTGCCCGGCCTTGGTGAGGAAGCAGTCCCCCGGGCCCATGGGGAAACGTTGCCCGTCCAGGACGCCGGTGCCATGGCCCGACACCACCAGGTAGAGTTCCTCCGTGTTGGGATGGGCGTGCTCCCCGACGCTCGAGCCGGGCTCCAGGCGCGTGAGGCCAGCGCCCAGGACCCCGTCCATGTCGCCGGCCTTGAGAAGGTCGGCGCTGGCGGCGGGGCCCTCGCCGCCCCGGATGGCCAGCTTGGGTTGCCAGGCGAGGTCGGCGACGGCTCGGATCATCGGTGCTCCATGATGCACAAGCTTATCACGGTCAAGGTTTGCCGAACCTCTGGGCGAAGGAGGCGTCCCGGAACAGTTCGGGGAAGGGCGTCTGCAGGGGCGAGGCGCCCGCATTGTCCACCGAGGCGGCCGTGGCGGCGAAGACCCGGATCCGGGAATCCCGCGGGAGGGTGAAGGTGGTGACGCCCGCGGGCACGTCGAAGCTCAGGGGGAACATGTAGCAGTACTGGTAGATGCGGTCCTCGCCCTTGGCGTGGTGATGGGAGGCCCACCAGGCCGGGCGCGCCACCGGGGCGCGGGCGGCGTCGATGCGCAGCAGGGGGTTGTCCACGCTGTAGGTCTTGTCGGACACTTCCCCGTCGAACACCCGGTTGTCCCAGGAACCCACGTAGCCGGTCCACACGGGCACCGTCACGGTGTGGGCCAGGGAGCCCGCACCGAAGACCGCAAGGACGTTCTCCTCCGAGGCGGCCACCAGGAGGTGCACCCGGCGGGTGCCCGCGGGCAGCGGCAGCACCTGGCCCGCGCAGGCCAGGGCGTTCAGGGCGCGGGGTTCGCGCGGGCCCATGCGGAAGGTCACGCCCGCGGCCTCGATGGTGTCCTCGATCATCTCCGCCGGGTAGCCGGTGAAGGCGCCGCTCATGGTCCTNNGCGTCGGAGGTGAAGGCGCGCACGTCGAAGGGGAGCGTCAGGGCCGTGGCCGCGGGGGCGGCCACCGTGGCGCGGGGCTCCAGGCGCAGGCCCAGGGTCCGCAGCTGGTAGGGGGTGAAGGCCAGATCCAGGGAGCCCTTGACGGGCACGGCGGCGCCCAGGGGGCGTTCAAGGCCGTCCAGTTCGCGGCTCTCGCGGATGGCGCCGGCGGCTTCCAGGCGCACCTTGGGGGCGTCCTGGCCGTTGAGCTCCTGCAGGCGCACCACGATGCCGTCGCCGTCCACGGCGCGCTTCACGGCCTGGATCGCCACCTGGGTGCCGGAGACCTTGNNGGCCCAGGGCACCCGGATGGGCGTCGGTGAGGAAGGCCTCCATGGGCTGGTCCTGGCGCTGGGCGAGCCAGGGGCTCCCGGCTCCGCGCCAGTCGCCGGCGTGGCCCGCGATGCCGTAGGTGAAGGAATGCCGGCCCCAGTCCTGCCAGCGCTGCTCGCGGTAGGACCCGCGCACGCCCGGGGTGTAGAGGAGGGTGAGGCGCAGGGTGTGGTCGTCGGGCTTGTCGCTGCCGTACTTGGCGCCGGTGAGGACGGTGACGCCGTAACTGCCCGACGTGTCCGTGAGGTCCATCCACCCGTGGGTGGGCACTTCGAACTTCCTGGGCTCGTTGTTGCCCCGCTGGACCGTGCCCAGGTCCCAGTTGTAGGTGGCCATGGGGTTGGCCACGGCCAGGGGCAGTTCGGCCTTGAGGGAGCTTTCGGAGGTCTTCCAGTCCACGAGGTTGGCCACCTCGACCCGGTCGCCGCCCTGGGTCAGGCGGATGGTCTGGCTGTAGCGGGAGCCCTCCCATTCGCGTTCCACGCGCAGGGCCACCCGCACCGGGCCCTCCTCCACCACCGTGATGCGGGCGGGTCCGCCCACGTAGGAGCGGGGCGGCACCTTGCGGTCGTTCCAGTCCATGTTCCAGGCGGGCCACTGGGAAGGCTTCTCCTGCTGGAGGGCGAGGCGCGCGGGGGCCGCGAGGAGTTCGCGCTTGTTCTTCTTGTCGAAGATGCTGCCGATGTCGCCGGATTCCAGGACGGTGACGCGGTACCGCGCGTTCTCCAGGACCCGGCCCGAGATGGACAGGTCGTGGGAGACGGGGGACTTGCCGGGCTGCAGGCCGAAGACCGCGAAGCCCACCGAAGGCACCTGGGCCCGGAAGATCAACCGGGGCCGCCCGTCCTCGCCCAGCACCCGCTGGGTGGGCAGGGCCTTGCCGACCGCGTCCGTGGCGGTGAAGTCGCCGGGCAGGGCCATGGTCTGGGGGATCGTCGCCTCCACCACGTCCTCCCGGGCGATGCCCAGCGGGTTGAAGACCACCACCGGCGTCCCCTGCACGCGCGTGTCCAGCCCGCGTGCCACGGCGGAGACGCCGTCGCCCAGGGCGCCCTGGAAGGCCGTGGCGGCGATGAGGCCGTCGTTCCACGCGTACTCGTAGCTCTTGGGCAGGCAGGTGCCGGGCAGCATGTCGTGGAACTGGTTGCGGAGCATGAGCCCCCAGGCCTTCTCCAGGGTGGCGGCGGGCCATGGGGCGGCGCCCGTGACCACGGCGGCGGTGGAGGCCCGTTCCGCGGCGTCGCCCAGGAGCTCGTTCTTGCGGTTGAGCTGCTTCATGTAGGCCTGGGACGTGAGGGAGCCCGCGGAATGCTCGATGAGGAGGAGGTCGCCCCGGTACGAGGGCAGCTTGGCCTTCTGGTCCTCGGTGATGGCGTTGAACATCATGTCGGCGCGCCCGGCCATGACGTTCACGGGGCCCTGGGCCCGGAGCCCCGTCCACAGGGTGGCCAGGGAATCGGCGAAGGGCGCCCCGCCCTCGTCACCGATGCCGTTGTAGAGGTAGTCCACCCGGGGGGCGCCCTTGGCGCCATTGGCGTCCAGGCGCGCCACCCAGGCGGGCCCGTCCAGGGGTTCGGTGAGGTGGGCGTCGTAGGCGCCGGCGTTGAGGGCCGCCACCACGGAGCGCCCGTCGGGGCCCTCCCAGCGCCCGACGTTGAAGGGGATCCCATTGGCGGAGTGCCAGGTGAGCTTCTGGGTGGAGAAGCCCTTCAGGCCGCAGTGGGCCAGGACGGAGGGCAGGGAGGCCGGGAAGCCGAAGCAGTCCGGGAGCATGAAGTCCGAACTCTCCGTGCCGAACTCGCGCTTGAAGAACGTGTGGCCCACCAGGAGCTGGCGGATGATCGACTCGGAGGAGGGGACGTTGACGTCGGACTCCTCCCAGGCGTTGGAGGAGGGCCACCACTGGCCCTTGGCCACGTAGCCCTTGAGGCGCTGGTACTCCGCGGGGTAGTACTCCTTGAACATCTGGTAGCGGCCCGCGCCGGACCAGTTGAAGACGTACTCCGGATGCTCTTCCATGATGCGGAAGTTGTCGTACAGGGTGTTGCGCAGCATCTCGCGCACCACGAGCGGATAGGCCCAGCGCCACTGGGTGTCCAGGTGGGCGTAGTTGGCCACGTAGAGCGTGCGGCCCTGGGTGGCTTCCGGGGTCCCGGCCGTGAGCAGGGAGGCCAGGGACGTGGTGAGGGCTGCGGCGAGGAGGGGTTTGCGCATGGGGCTCGTCCTGTCAGAGGGTGACGTGGGTGCGGAGGGCGTCGAGGATGGCCTGGGGATCGGCCGCCTGGCGTAGTTCGGTGCGGAAGGTCTCGTCCATGAGCTTGCGGGCGAGTCTTGCGAAGATGCGGAGGTGCTCCTGGCCGCCGTCGCGGTCGCCGGTGGCCAGCAGGAGGATGAAGTCCACGGGGAGGCCGTCCAGGGAGCCCCATTCCACGGGCTCCGCCAGGCGGAGGATGGCCAGGGAGGGCGTCTCCACCGTGGCCGCCTTGCAGTGCGGCACCGCGAAGCCGAAGCCCACGCCCGTGGCGTAGGCCTCCTCCCGGGCCCATACCGCCTCCTCCAGGGCCAGGGGGGCCCGGGCGCGGCCCCGGGCCGCGAGGCGCTCCGCCAGGAGCTTGATGGCCATCTCCTTGGAGGCGCAGGGCACGCCGGCCACCACCAGGCCCACTTCCGTGAGCTCGCCGCTGGCCTGGGTCCGGGCGCCTTCGCCCAGGATCGCCTCCACCTCGTCCGCGGTGCCCGCGGCCAGGGCGCGCTCCGTCAGGTCCCGGCAACGGGCCGCGTCCAGGAAGGACAGGGTCCTTCGCACCGATGGCAGCAGGGCCGGCGCCATGCTGAGGGACCGGAAGCCCAGGCCCACCAGGAGGGGCAGGAGCGGGGCCTTGCCCGCCATCTCGCCGCACAGACTCAGGGGGCTTCCTGACCGGCCGGCGTCCTCCGCGATGCGGGCGAGGATCCGCAGGGTGGCGGGATGCCAGTCCAGGGCCGCGCGGGAGACCGCCGCATCCCCCCGGTCCGCCGCGAAGAGGTACTGCACCAGGTCGTTGGTGCCCACGCAGAGGAAATCGGCTTCCCGGGCAAGGGCGGCCAGGTTCAACGCGGCGGCGGGCACCTCCACCATGATCCCGATGGGGGGGACGCGGGGCTGGATGCGCGCGGCCATGGCGCGCACCAGGCGGATCTCCTCCACCTCCGCGACCATGGGGATCATGAGCCGCAGATCCCCGTGGGCCGCGGCGCGGCAGGCGGCGCGCAGCTGGGTCTCCACCAGTTCCGGATGGAGGCCGTACCACCGCACGCCCCGCCTTCCCAGGAAGGGATTGGCCTCGGGGGGCAGCGGCAGGTAGGGCAGGGGCTTGTCGCCGCCCACGTCCAGGAGCCGGAGCACCATGGGGCGTCCGCCGGCGGCCTCCAGTACCTCCCGGTAGACCTGGTACTGCTCCTCCTCCCCGGGGGGCTCCGGCCGGTCCAGGAAGAGCATCTCCGAGCGGAAGAGGCCGATGCCCTCGGCCCCGGCCCGGAAGGCGTGGGCGGCCTCGGGGCCGCTCATGATGTTGGCGTGGAGGGCGATGCGCAGGCCTTCGGCGGTGGCCGCGGGGCTCCCGCCGGACTCCGGCGCGCGCTCCCGGGCCTCCAGGGCGTAATAGGCGGCCAGGGACGGCGGTGGGTCCAGGATCACCAGGCCCCGCTCCCCGTCCACGGCCACTTCCTGGCCGTCGGTGACGGGCGGGAGGCCCGGGCAGACCACGCAGGGAATGCCGAAGGACCGCGCCAGGATGGCGGTGTGGGACGTGGCGGTGCCGCCGGCCAGCACGAGGCCGAGCACCTTGGAGCGGTCCAGGGCCAGGAGGCGCGAGGGCGTCAGTTCACCCGCCACCACCACGCGGGGGCCGGGCAGGTCCTGGGCCGCGGGGGCGGTGCCCCCCAGCTCCGCCAGGAGGCGGTCGCAGAGATCCCGGAGGTCCAGGGCGCGTTCGCGCACGTAGGGGTTGGGGGACGCTTCCAGGTCCGCCCTCGCCGCACCGGTGGCCTCGACCACCGCGGTGGAGGCGCTCCGGCCCCC
>DBME01000169.1:0-8107 GCA_002298155.1 Holophagaceae bacterium UBA706
GGGGGCGATCCTGGGCATGGCGACCGCCTGCATCGACATCCACCCCGCCGACAGCCCCACCCACCGCGCCTTCGACATCATCACCCAGGCCGCGGCCCGGGGCGGCAAGCTCGTGAAGAGCCTCCTGAGCTTCGCCCGCCAGAATCCCGCCGAGGAACGGGAACTGGACCTCAACGACGTGCTCCGGGAGGAGGCCCGGATGCTGGAGCGCACCACCCTCGCCAAGGTCCGGCTCGTGCTGGATCTCGCCCCCGGCCTCCGCCCCATGCGGGGCGACGCCAGCACCCTCACCCACGCATTCATGAACCTCTGCGTCAACGCCGTGGACGCCATGGCCGACAACGGCACGCTGACCCTTCGCACCCGCAACCTGGGTGAGGGTTGGGTGGAAGTGCAGGTGGCCGACACCGGGACCGGCATGCCGAAGGAGATCCTGGACAAGGCCCTGGATCCGTTCTTCACGACGAAGGACGTGGGCAAGGGCACCGGCCTGGGGTTGTCCATGGTCTACCGCACCGTCCAGGCCCACCAGGGGCAGATGGAGATCCAGAGCGAGCCGGGCCGGGGCACCTGCGTGTCGCTGCGCTTTCCATCCTGCGGCGCGGGGGAGGCGCAGGGGGAGGCCGGCCCATCCGCCGCCGGGGAAGCCCCCACCGACGCCCTCAACGTCCTGGTGGTCGACGACGACGATCTCATGCGCAGCACCCTGGAGACCCTGCTGCGCCGGCTCGGGCACACCTTCGTGTCGGTTCCCGGCGGCGAGGAGGGCCTGGCCTGCCTCGAGGCCGGCCTGCGTCCCGACGCCGTGATCCTCGACATGAACATGCCCGGCCTGGGCGGGAAGGAGGTCCTTCCGCGCCTGCGCCTCCTGGAGCCCGAGGTCCCGGTCCTCCTGGCCACCGGCAGGGTGGACCAGACCGCCTCCGACCTGGCCGCCGCCTTTGCCGGAGTTTCCCTGCTGTCCAAGCCTTTCGGGCTCGAGGAACTGAGCGGCCTCCTGGAGCGCGCCAGGGGCTGAGCCGAGTATCCAAGCCATTCAAATACGGGTCGTTTCGGATCCCACTGAACGAACTCCACCTATTTCAACGCCGAATTGTTGTTTTATTTGAATTTGAGCCAAATCGAAAACGGGCCAAGGGAAAGCATCGCACAATTGACAACCAAGCACTCAGCCCTCTTTCCTTTCCTTGGCAATCCAACCGAGCGTGCCTCCAGCCAAAAGCAATAAAACTTCCTTGCAGGTGGCGGCTCCTTCTTTGTTTGAAATTTCATAAAAATGAATCATCCACTTTGCGAAGGCATAGGTCAGCAAGGCGGGGGCGGCCCATTTAATTAAATTAACTATGGATGACCAATAGAGATCTCTCCCCGCAGAGTCAATGGACTTTTTATAGCTAAGAACACCATTTGAGGCCTGGGTGCTCCAGGCCTCAAATTCTCTTACTGCTTCCTTTTCAAGTAAGTCAGCAAGAAGTTTGCATTTTTCTGGATTTTTCTCTGAAATTAACGCTTCTTGGAGTTGGGCATGGTAGGTGGGTTGCAGTTTGATGGATGCGGAGCGTTGGTCGTCATTTGGGAGCGGATTGGATATGCCAGATTCATCTCCCGGAGGTGGCGTTCCCCCTGGCGTACCAGATCCTCCATTTTCTGTTTGGCTTCCCGATAGGTCGGAGTCTTCACCTTGGAGTTCATCAACAACCTCACCTTCGTTCATAGTATCGGCTCCATCGCATCAGCATTCAAGTAGGGCCCACTATACGCACTCTCCAACAAAAGCACCAGAAACCACCTATCATAATTCCTTCACGGAAAATCCCAATTAGGAATGGAGAACGCTCCGAGCACGACGGACATAAGAACCCTGAGCAATATGGATAAATTGAGATGAAAAAGCGTTTGGATTCGCCCTACTGCCCGGACTAGGTCACTCCACGAAATCCAAGTCCCGGCCATGCGTCTCCTGGAGCCCCGCCAGGGAGATGGCGGCCAAGGCGAAGCACACGGCCCCCACCATGGCGGCGCTCCCCACGTAGCCCAGGCGGCCGCCCTTGAGGGCCACGAAGCTCCCGGTGATGAGCGGCACGGCGCCCCGCACGAAATTGGGCACGGTGGTGGCCACCGTGGCCCGGAGGTTGGTGCCGAACTGCTCGGCGGCGATGGTCACGAAGACGGCCCAGTAGCCCGTGGCAAGGCCCAGGAAGAAGGCCAGGGCGTAGAAGGCCGCGGGCGGGATGCCGCGCAGGGTGAGGAGGAGCGCCACTCCCACCGTCGTGGCGCCGATGAAGAGCGCCACCACCTTGCGGCGCGAACCCCACAACTGGCTGAGGACCCCCGAGCCCAGGCTGCCCAGGGTGATGCCGCTGTAGCAGAAGGCCACGGCGGTGCCGGCCACCACGGGGCCCGACACCCGCAAGTGGGGCGCGAACTCCGGGGCGAGGTTGATGAGGATCCCCACCACGAACCAGGTGGGGAGCCCGATGAGGATGCAGCGCACGTAGCGCCCCAGACGATCCCGATGGGTGAACAGGCTTAGGAAGTCCCCGCGGCTGATGTCCGAGCGATGCNNCCGGACTCGCGGATGCCGATGCGCATGGCCAGCAGGAGCAGGCCCAGAGCGCCTCCCACCAGGTAGCCCATGCGCCAGGGCAGGTACTTGCCCACCAGGCTCGCCGCCACCGTCCCGAAGATCCCCACCCCCGCCACGATGGAGGTGCCGTAGGCCCGCAAGTCCCTGGGCAGGATCTCGCTCACCAGCGTCACCGCCGCCCCCAGTTCCCCGGCCAGGCCGAACCCGGCCACGAAGCGCCAGACGAGGTACATGGAGGTGGAGTGCACGAAGGCGTTGGCGATGTTGGCCACGGAATAGAGGGCGATGCTCCCGAAGAGGGTCGACAGCCGGCCCTTCTTGTCCCCCAGCACCCCCCAGAAGATCCCCCCCAGGAGCATGCCGATCATCTGGGCATTGAGGAGATTGCGATACACCACGACCTGCGCCTCCCCCAGGATCCCCAGGGACGCCAGGCTCGGCTGCCGGAGGATGGGAAAGAGCAGCAGATCGAACATGTCCACGAAGTAGCCCAGCGACGCCACCAATACGGTGAGGCTGAGGATCTGACGCAGTCTGGATGAGTTTTCCATACCCATATGTAACCACGATCCCCCCGCGCCAAGCCAAGCCCACCCCGAGGCAAACCCGGCGCCCCCTCGGCGATTTTGGCTTTTTCTTGGGAATCCCCAACCGTCGTGAACCGGGTCGGCAGGTAAATCCTCCGTCTTCCCCCACCTACCCACCCCTGGCGATCCCAAACCGAACCCCTGATTTTATCTAACCCAATATATTTATTAATTTATAACCATGTTCTTGAATTTTCAGAATTCATATTCTAAATTTGGATCCGAGGTTCCAAATGAACACACGACGGGAAAAGGAACGGCAACAGCGACGGGACACCCTCCTGGAAGCCGCCGCCCGCGTCTTCGGCCGGAAGGCCTTCGACGAGGCGACCATGCAGGAGGTGGCCGCCGAGGCCCAGATCGGCATGCAGGGCCTCTACGAGCACTTCCCCTCCAAGCAGGACCTGTACGAGCAGGTGATGCAGGTGCGGGCCGAGGCCTTCCACCAGCGCGCCGATGCCGTGTTCGCCGCCCGCGGGGGCTCGCCCCTGGACCGCATCGCGGCCCTGGCCGAGGTCTATGCGGAGACCTTCCAGGACCGCCCCTTCTCCCTCCCCACCTGGGTGCGCGACCGGGTGCAGTTCGACTGGGGCTTCGACACCCGGTTCCGCACCCACCTGGGCGAGATCTACCAGGGCGAGCGCAACCGCCTGAAGTCCCTGGTGCGCGAAGCCCTGGACCGGGGCCTCCTCCGGCCCATGGACCCGGACTTCCTGGCCCAGCTGGCCATGGACGTCATCCAGGCCTCCCTTCACTACGCCCATTCCCGCGAACCCCGGGAGGAGGCTTCGGTCTGCGTGGCGAGAGCCATGGACTGCTTCCTCAGGGGCGCCGGCGCGGAGGTGCGGTCATGATCCGCCCCGCGTTCCTCGCCGCCCTTGTCGCCTCGGGGGCCCTGCCCGCCCAGGAGACCCTCACCCTGCCCATGGCCCTCCACCGCGCCGCGGGCTCCTCCGTCCAGGCCGACCTGGCCGCCCTGGCCCGCCAGGAAGCGCGCAGCGACCGGGACGAAGTGCGGGCCTGGTTCCTCCCCGACCTCCAGCTCCAGGGCGGCCACCTCAGCCTCGACCGGGATGCCGCCCTCCGCACCGAACCCTTCACCCTGGGCCCCATCCCGGGCCTGGGCAGCCTCACGGTCCCCTCCCTCGAACAGCCCGTGGCCCAGAAATCCTCCTGGCGCTACCACCTCACCGCCAGCTACCTCCTCTACGATTTCGGCCGCCGCTCCAGCGCCCTGGAGGCCACCACCGCCAAGGAGACCGCGGTGGACCTGCGCGGCCGCGACGCCGTGGGCCGCGCCCAGGCCGAGGTGGCGGCGCGCTACATGGCCGTGGTGAACCTCCGTGCCCGCAAGGTCGTGGTGGATCAGCGCCGGCAGGCGCTCCAGGACCACCTCAAGGACGCCCGCGCCCTCTTCGACCAGGGCGTGGTGGCCCGCAACGACCTGCTTCGCACCGAAGTGGCCCTGCGCGCCGTGGACGACGCGGGCCGCGCCCTGGACAACGCCCTCGTGACGGCCCGGGAGAACCTGGCCGTGGCCATGGGCCAGGCCCCCGGCACCGCCCAGACCGTGCCCGACAGCCTCCCGCCACCCCCCGCCCTGCCCTGGGACGAGGCGCAGGTGCGCGGCAAGGCCCCCGCCTCCAACCCCGGCGTGAAGGCCCTGGAGGCCAAGCTCAAGGCCGCCGGAGGCCAGGTGGACGTGCTCCGCAAGGACTACGCCCCCAACGTGGTGGCGCAGCTGGGCCACTCCTACGAGGAGAACCGCTTCCTGGCGCACCCCCAGCAGACCACCCTCTACCTGGGGCTGTCCTGGAAGCTCTTCGACGGCGGCGCCCGCTCCGCGCGGGTGAGCCGGTCCCGGGCCGAGGAGGACTCCGTGCGCCGGGAGCTCACCGAAGCCCGCCGCCAGGCCGAAAGCGCCGCCGCGTCGGCCTACCGCAACTTCCGCGAGGCCCTGGCCGAGACGGAGACGGCCAAGGCGAACGTCGAGGCAGCCCAGGAGAACCTGCGCATCGTCACCGACCAGTACCAGCAAGCCTATGCCAAGGGCGCCGACGTCCTGGACGCGGAGACCGTCCTGGCCGAAAGCCGGTTCAGCCTCTCGGACCGCCTCTGCCGGGCCTACGCCGCCCAGGCCGCCCTGCTGGCCATCCTCGGTGAGGACCTCGAAACCTTCTACGCGACTTCCAAGCTGGAGCATTGACATGGAAAAGACAGCCCGGATGTGGGTATCCCTCGCCGTGATCCTCGTGCTGGCGGCCATCGCGGGCACCTGGGGCTATTTCAGCTGGCGCCACAACCAGATCTTCGTGGAGACCGACGACGCCTACGTCAAGGGCCACGTGGTGGCCGTGGCCTCCCGGGTTCCCGGCGCCATCATCGCCCTGGACGTCAAGGAGAACGAGGCCGTGAAGGCCGGCCAGGTCATCGCCCGCCTCGATCCCAAGGATTTCGAGGCCATGGAGGCCAAGGCCCAGGGTTCCCTGGCGGAAGCCGAAGCCTCCTCCGCCCTCACCCAGTCGCAGATCGCCCAGGCCCAGGCCCAGGTGACGGCTGTCGAGAGCCAGAAGAGCCTGACCGAACTGGAGCTGCACCGCCTCGAGGTGCTCGTGGAGCGCCAGTCCATCCCGCGGCAGAAGCTCGACCAGGCCCGCACCGCCAACCAGGTCGCCGCCGCCCAGCTCGAAGCCGCGCGCAAGCAGGTCGCCGCCATCCGGGGCAGCCTGGGCGTCAGCGGCTCCAAGGCCGCCCAGGCCCGCGCCTCCATTGAGCAGGTGCGCCTGCAGAAGGGCTACTGCACCATCGTCGCCCCCTGTGACGGCATCGTCTCCCGCAAGATGGCCGAGCCCGGCATGGTGGTCGCCGCGGGCCAGCCCCTCCTGGCCGTGGTGCCCCTGGGCCAGACGGACCTCTGGATCGAGGCCAACTTCAAGGAGACCCAGCTGCGTGACGTGCGCCCCGGCCAGAAGGTCGTCCTGCGCGCCGACATCGACGACCGCGAGATCCCCGGGTACGTGGAGAGCATCGCCGCCGGCACCGGCTCCGCCTTCAGCCTGCTGCCCCCCGAGAACGCCACCGGCAACTGGGTGAAGGTGGTCCAGCGCGTCCCCGTGCGCATCCGCATCGCCCCCGGCGGCGACCCCGACCACAAGCTGCGCCTGGGGCTCAGCGTCTCGACGGTCATCGACACCCGTTCCGACACGCGGCGATGAGCGACGGCGCCACCATCAAGGACAAGGGCGCTCCCTACAAGTGGATCATCGCCCTGTCCCTCATGCTGGGCACCTTCATGGAGGTGCTCGACACCTCCGTGGCCAACGTCGCCCTTCCCCACATGAAGGGGACCTACGCCGCCGGCACCGATGAGATCACCTGGGTGCTCACCAGCTACCTGGTGGCCAACGCCATCGTCCTGCCCATCACGGGCTGGCTGGGCAACTTCTTCGGGCGCAAGCGCCTCTACCTGGCTTGCCTTGCGGGGTTCACCCTGGCCTCCCTGGCCGCGGGCGCCGCACCCACCCTGGGCCTCCTCATCACCGCCCGGGTCGTACAGGGCCTCACGGGCGGGGCCATGGTGCCCATGTCCCAGGCCATCACCATGGAGGCTTTCCCCCGCTCCGAGCAGGGCATCGCCACGGCCGTCTTCGGCATCGGCGTCATCTGCGGCCCCATCGTGGGGCCCCTGGTGGGCGGCTGGGTGACGGACAACTGGAGCTGGCCCTGGATCTTCTGGATCAACATCCCCGTGGGCATCCTGTCCTATACCCTCGCCTCCGCCTTCGTGGACGAGACCGAGGACCGCACGCCCCAGGGGCGCATGGACTACTGGAGCCTGATCTTCATCGCGGTGGGCCTCGGGTGCCTCGAGCTCTTCCTCAACCGGGGCGAACGCCTGGACTGGTTCCAGAGCAGCACCGTCACCCTGTACGCGGCCTTCTCGGCGCTGGGCATCATCCTGTTCCTCTGGCGCTCCTTCACGGCCGAACAGCCCCTGGTGGATCTGCGCATGTTCAAGCTGCCCGAGTACGCCTCCGGCATGTTCCTCATCTTCGGGGCCAGCTTCGGCATGTATGCCGCCTTCGTCATGCTGCCCCTCTTCGTGCAGACCTTCCTGGGCTGGTCGCCCACCTGGGCAGGCATCATGCTGAGTCCGGGCGGCGTGGCCAGTGTCGTGGCCATGATGGTCGCGGGCCTGATCATGGGGCGCGTCGACGTACGCTACACGGTGGCGGCGGGCTTCCTGGCCCAGATCTATTCCAGCTGGCTCCTCATGTCCATCAGCATGGATTCGGGCATGGGGTACCTCATCTACGCCTGGTGCTTCCGCGGCCTGGGCCTCGGTTTCGTGTTCGTGCCCATCGCCACGGTCGCCATGCGGCGCATCAAGCCGGAGGCCATGGGCGTGGCCGCGGGCTTCTTCAACCTCATGCGCAACGAGGGCGGCAGCGTGGGCATCGCCGTGGCCGCCACGCTCCTCCAGACCCGCAGCCAGTTCCACCATGCCCGGCTTGCCGAGCACATGACCGCCTTCAACCCGGTCCTCCAGGAAGGCTCCCAACGGCTGACCGCGGCCCTGGGCGCGGTCTCCGGCCAGGATCCCACCACCAGCGGGCTTCTGGCACGGGGCTTCCTGGGCGGGGAGGTGCTGCGGCAGTCCTACGTGATGGCCTTCGTGGACGTGTTCGCATTCCTGGTGCTGGTGTACCTGGTGTGCCTGCCCTTCGTGATCCTGCTCAAGGACCCGGGCGAAGGGACCGGAGGAATGCACATCCACTAGCCAATCCTGCTTTTCCTCGGCGGACCTCGGCTCCTCGGCATCCTCGGCGATACCTGCTTTTTCTTAACCCTGCGGCGCATTGAATCTGAGCGCCGCAGGGTCTTGAAAAAGCAGGTATCGACGAGCATGCCGAGGAGCCGAGGTTCGCCGAGG
>DBME01000169.1:8209-11552 GCA_002298155.1 Holophagaceae bacterium UBA706
GCCTATCAATCCTCATGACCTCTCCCTTCGCCACCGCTCAGCAAGCTCGTATATATGATTCAATAATTGACGACAGGATAACCCTCCCAGGCAACACCCCCCCCGCCATCCGCGGCCACCTCCCCCTGGGCCCCGCCGACCACGCCCAGCCCATGGACCGCATGATCCTCGCCCTGCGCATGGCCCCCGAGTCCCGCCGCGCCCTGGACCAGCTTCTCCGGGACCAGCAGGATCCTGCGTCCCCCCGCTACCACCGCTGGCTCAACCCCGAGGAATTCGCCGCCGCCTTCGCCCCGGCTCCCCAGGACGTGGCCCGGGTCACCGACTGGCTCAAGAGCTCCGGCTTCCGCATCGACGACGTGGCGCGGGGAGGTCTCAGCATCGTCTTCTCCGGCGACGTGGAACGGGTCCAGCGCGCCTTCCGCACGCCCATCCAGCGGTTCCTGGTGGACGGCAGGGAGCGCCACGCCAACGCCCTGGACCCGAGCATTCCCCGCGACCTGGCCGGGATCGTGCAGGGCGTGGTCTCCATCCACGATCTGCCCCGGCAATCCGCGAGCCGGGTGAAGGGCACCCTCTACACCGCCGGTACAGGCCACTGGCTGGCCCCGGCCGATTTCGCCACCATCTACGACCTGGCCCCGCTCCATGCCCTGGGCATCGACGGCACGGGCCAGAGCGTCGCCATCGTGGGCCGCGCCAACCCGGGCCTGGGGGACGTCACCGACTTCCGCGCCTTCTACGGCCTGCCTCCCGGGAAGACCCGCATCGTCCTCAACGGCCCCGATCCGGGCAAGGTCAACGCGAACGAGTCGGTGGAGGCCAACCTGGACATGCAGTGGGCCGGCGCCACGGCGCCGGGGGCCGACATCCTCTTCGTGTGCTCGGGCTCCACGGCCACCAGCGACGGGGTGGACCTCTCCTCCCGTTATGCCGTGGACAACAACCTCGCGCCCGTGATGAGCGTGAGCTTCGGCAGCTGCGAGAACACCATGGGCGAAGCGGAGACGCTGTTCTACACCAATACCTGGGCCCAGGCCGCCGCCCAGGGGATCACCGTCTGCGTCGCCTCCGGGGACGCGGGAGCCGCCGGCTGCAACATGGGGAGCGACACCGCGGGCTATGCCGAGGGCGTCTCGGGCCTGGCCTCCACGCCCAGCAACGTCTGCGTGGGCGGCACCATGTTCGCGGACGCGTCCGGCACCTACTGGTCCGACCGGAACAGTCCCACCGGCGGCTCCGCCCTGAGCTACATTCCCGAGGCCGCCTGGAACGAAAGCGCCACGATGCCCCAGGGCAGCGGCCTCTGGGCCACCGGCGGCGGCAGTTCCCTCGTCCACATCAAGCCGTGGTGGCAGACCGCCCCCGGCGTTCCGGCCGACGATGCCCGGGCCGTACCCGACNNGTCGCCTTCAGCGCCGCGGGCCATGACGGCTACCTGGTGCGCACCGGCGGCAAGCTCATCGTCGTGGGCGGGACCTCGGCCTCCTCCCCGGCCTTCGCGGGCATGGTGGCGCTGCTGGTCCAGAAGTCGGGCCAGCGCCAGGGGAACCTCAACCCCCTGCTCTATTCCCTGGCGTCGCTCCAGGGCCAGGGGGGCGTCCCGGTCTTCCACGACATCGTCACCGGCGACAACTCCGTGCCGAACATCCCGGGGTACGCGGCCGGCGCGGGCTACGACCGCGCCACAGGACTGGGCAGCCTGGACGGCGCGGCCCTGGTCGGCACCCAGGCGGGGATCGCCCTGGCGCCCGCCCTGCAGACCACCATCCAGAAGGTGGGGGCGTCCTACACGCAGACCTACACGGCCGGAGGCGGCACGGCGCCCTATACCTGGTCCCTGGCCCTGGGCCCCCTTCCGCCGGGCCTCTCCCTGTCGTCCACGGGGACCCTTTCGGGGGTCCTGCAGGCGGAAGGGGCCTACACCTTCACCCTCAAGGCCACGGACGCCCGCGGCGCCTCGGGGGGCGTCTCGGGCTTCATCCAGGTGGGCCCGGTGAACGTGACCACGAGCCAGGACGGTTCGGGACAACTGGCCGGACGGGCCGCGGACTATTCGGCCAGCGTCGTGGGCGCCGTGGACACCTCCGTGCGGTGGAGTTCCACGGGCGGCACGCTGACCCCCACTCCCGGCGGCATCTCCTTCAAGGCCGACGCGCCGGGCCTCTACCGCGTCACGGCCACCTCCAACGCCAGCCCGGGGAAAACCTGCTCCATGGACATCCACGTGCACGATGCCGACTTCGTCAACGGCCACGCCGGCAAGGCCCTCACGGGCCTGGACGCCCTCTACCTCGCGGGCATGACAGGCTTGCGCTACGCGCCGGTGGACCTCACGGGCGATTGCCTCATCGACGAGGCCGACGTCACCACGGTCCTCGATGCGCTGGGGTGGTGACATGCGGGTCCTGGAACGCGCCGCCCTCGTCCTGGCCGTCGTGGCCCTTCTGGCCTGCAAGGGCTCGGAGGGGACCGCGCCCGATGCGCCCCTGGCCACCGCGACGGCCCTCAGCTATGCGGACTCCGGGAGCCCCGCCCAGTGGCGCCTGGCGGCCAACGCCGCCAGTACCCCGACGCATCTGGTCCTGGACCTGCTGGCGCCCACCGGGACGTCCGGCATGGGCGTCACCCTCATCCTCACCGCCGACCCCGCCCGGGCGAAGTGGGGTGGCGTGGATGGAACCAGCCTCGTGGCATCCTCCGTCTACACCGGAACGGTCCTCACCCGGGCCAGCAGGGTGGGGGGAGACCTGCGGATCTTCATCAGCCAGGAGAACCCGGCGCCGCCCGTGACCTACGGAACGGCCCCCGTCCTCTCCGTGGCGCTGGACCTGGTGCCCGGCGCCCCCACCGGGCCGGTGACGCTGGCGGCGGCCCAGGGAGGGCACCTGGCCGCGCCCCAGACCCTGCCGGAGGCCATCACGGTGCAGCTGGGAGCCCTCGCGGCCCGAACGCCATGAAGGCCGGCGGCCAGGTCCGGCCTAACTAACGGGCAGGCGTCAGCAGAGTCCCTTAATGGATAAGGGCTCCGCCAGGGTGGCGGCCACACGAGCGCCCCTGGGGCAAGGGGCCTCAAATCCCTGTTTGCAGAGTTTCAAGATCACCTTATCCTGAACGCCTAAGGTGCCCATGGCCCGCCGTTTCCTGAATTGCATCCTCCTCGCCCTGCTGGTCCTCGCCGGCCCGGCCCAGGGCTGGGTGCTCGCGTCGGCGCCTGCTGCCCCCCCCTGCTGCTGCGGGGAGGAACCCGCCCTTCCGGAATCGGACACGTGCCCCTGCGGCATGCCCAAGGCCCCCTGCGCCCCGCGCTGCCCCCGCGGCACCTCCACCTCCCCGGCCCAGG
>DBME01000402.1 GCA_002298155.1 Holophagaceae bacterium UBA706
CGGGGTTACCGAGGATCTCCGAGAAAAGAAAAGACAGGTACTTCCAGCCTGGTTTTCTCGCCGTTGATTTGCCTTAGTTGAAGACCTCGGACAGCGGCGCGATGGTGATGTCTTCTGGGGCGACATCCAGCTTGAACCTGCTGATCGCGTCATCCTCGGCCTTCAGTTCGGGCTTCGGCGCCGGGTAGGTGGGAATCGGGCAGGCCTCGGCCAGCAGGTCGCGGCGGAAGGCCTCCCCGTCGCGGGTGATGACGGCGACATCCAGGCGGTCCGTGCGGAAGTTCCGGGCGATGGCGGCGTTCACCTGTTCCCGCGTCAGGGCCTGCAGGCGCGGCTTCAGGTAGTCCACGAAGCCCTTGTCCAGGCCCAGGGCGCGCATGTCCAGGTCGTGGCCCAGGCGCTTGGCGCCAGTGTCCACCAGGTGGTCCAGGTACTTCACGAGGTAGGTGCGGCTGGCGTTGAAGGAGGCCTCGTCCATGCCGCCGCGCACCAGCTTGTCCAGTTCGTAGAGCGCGCCCTTGAGGGCGAAGACGCCGTTGGCGGGGGCCACGGGCCGGATCCAGATCTGGAAGTGGTTCTGGCTGCGCAGGAAGCCGGGCTCGCGCTGGCTGCGGAACATGCCGCCGGGGAAGGCCTCGATGTAGGCGTAGTCGCCGTAGTTCAGGCCGCGCAGCTCGCGCAGGCGCTGGTACAGGTGGGCGGTGGAGTTGCGGTGCTCGCCCAGCCAGCTCGTGGCCACCCACAGGGCGGCGAAGTCCGGGCTGCGCCGGTCCACGGCGATGGGGAAGCCCAGGGAGATGGCGGTGGCGCGGGTCTCCTTGGCGACGATGCGCACGCGGCTGGCCTTGGCGATGGCGGGGGCCGTCAGTTGGGCCGGGGCGGGGGCGCCTTCGGGCAGGGCCGCCAGGGCCCGGGCCACCTGGGCCTTGTCGGCGGCGTCGAAGGAACCGGCGATACCGGCCCGCAGGGCGCCGCGGGTGTAGTGGGCGCGCACGAAGGCCTTCACGTCGTCCAGGGTGATGGCCTTCAGGCCGCTCTCCGTGCCCAGGACGGGATGGGCGAAGGGCTCGGCGTAGATGCGGGCCTCCAGGGCGAGCTTGCCCAGCTCCTCGTCGTTGTTGGCCTTGAGGGCCACGGACAGGGCGTTGAGCTGCTGGGTGCGCAGGCGCTGGAAGTCCTCTTCCCGGAAGCCGGGGGCGGCCAGGTGTTCCAGGGCCAGCTCCAGGGCTTCGGTGGCCTTGACGCGGGGGGCGGTGAGGGTGAAGGAGGTGATCTCCTTGTCCACCTGGTCGTTGAGGCTTCCGCCGCAGGCGGCGGCGGCCTTCACGGACTCGGCATAGGTGCGGGAGGCGGTGCCGCCTTCGGCCACCATGGCCGCGGCCAGGGCGGCGAGGCCCTCCTTGCCGGCGGGATCGTCCACGCTGCCGGTGCGGAAGGTGAGGTCCAGGTCCACCAGGGGCGAGGGGCTGGGCTCCTCCACCAGGGCCAGGGCGGGCACCTCGGCCAGCTTGGCGGCGCGGGCCTCCACGCCGGGGAAGTCGGCCTTCAGGGGCTCGGGGAGGGGACCCTTGCAGAGGGTGGTGATGATGCGGCCGCCGTCGGTGAAGGTCTCCCGGGCCACGTGGCTCAGGTCGGAGACCGTGAGGCCATCGCGAAGCAGGGGCACCTTGGTCACGGCCTGGGGATCGCGGTCGTAGCAGGCCATGCGCGCCACCATGCCGGCCACGCCGTCGGCGGAGTCCAGGGCGCGGGCGAAGGCCAGGCGGGATTCGTCCTTGGCGGCCTCGAGGCGCGTGGCGGAGAAGGGGAGGGTGCGGGCCCGGGCGCAGGCGTCGAGGATGGCCTCGCGCACGTAGGCCATGTCCTCGACCTTGCGCACGCGGGCGGCGATGGTGAACAGGCTGGGGTCCTTGGAACCGCCGCCCCGGGCGTAGAGCTGGTCGACCTTCTGCTCCTTGACCACCAGGCGCTGGTACAGCTCGGACTGCCGCCCGAACATGAGCTCGCCCACCATGGCCAGGGCCACCGCGCCGTTGTCGGTGGTGCTGAACTTCGTGCGGGTGTGGAAGCCCACGGTCATCCAGGGCAGGGTAGGGGTCTCCCAGGCCACGTGCACGGCCGCGGGGGCGGTGTGCGCGGGTTCGGCGGGCACCACGGGGGCCTTGTAGGGCACGCGCTTCCAGGCGCCGAAGTACTTCTCGACCAGGGGGAAGGCGGTGGCGGGATCCACGTCGCCGGCCAGGATCACCGTGATGTTGTCGGGGCGGTACCACCGCTTGAAGAACTCCAGCGAGTAGGGGAACTGGTTGGGCATGTCCTCGATGTCGCGCAGGAAGCCCATGGTGGTGTGCTTGTAGGTGTGGGTGGAGTACGCGGCCTCGCGCTGGGCCTCCATGAGCTTCTGCATGGGCTCGGAGCTGTTCTTGTTGTACTCGCCCAGCACGGCCCGGCTCTCGTCCTTGAACTCGTTCTCGGGGTAGCGCAGGTGCTGGAACCGGTCGGCCTCGAGGCGCAGCCAGGTCTCCAGGTCCTCGCGGCCGCACAGGGTGTAGTAGCAGGTGAGGTCGTCGCTGGTGAAGGCGTTCTGGGCGGCGCCGGTCTCCTGCAGGGTGCGGTTCCAGAGGGTCTTGGGAACCTGCTTCGTGCCGCGGAACATCATGTGCTCGAAGAAGTGGGCGAAGCCGGACTTGCCCGGTTCCACCTCGTTCCGGCTGCCCGTGGACACGGGGATCTGGAGGCTCACCAGCCCCTTGGTGCCGGTGGGGATGACGGCGATGCGCAGCCCGTTGGGGAGGGTCTTCTGGTGGATGGTGAAGGGGAAGGCGGGCTTGGGGGCGGGCACGGCCGCCAGGACCAGCGACGGTGCCAGGGCCAGGGAAAGAACGCGCATGGGGACTCCTGAAAGTGCCCCCAGTGTGGAACGGTTCTGTTTACATCACAAGACGATGTTATGCCCGGTTCACCGGTAGGCGGACAGCCCCGTCACTTCCTCGCCCACGATGAGGGTGTGCATGTCGTGGGTGCCCTCGTAGGTGTAGACGCTCTCGAGGTTGGCCATGTGCCGCATGACCGGGTACTCGTCCAGGATGCCGTTGGCCCCCAGGATCGTGCGCGCCTTGCGGCAGATCTCCAGGCTCACGTTGACGTTGTTCATCTTGGCCATGGAGACCTGGGCGGGGGTGTAGGCGCCCTTCTCCTTGAGTCGGCCCAGCTGCAGGACGAGGAGCTGGCCCTTGGTGAGCTCGGTGACCATCCAGGCCAGCTTCTCCTGCTGGAGCTGGAAGGAGGCGATGGGGCGGTCGAATTGGACCCGGCTCTTGGCGTAGTCCAGGGCGCACTGGTAGCAGGCGTCGGCGGCGCCCAGGGCGCCCCAGGCGATGCCGTACCGGGCCTGGGTGAGGCAGGAGAGGGGCGCCTTGAGGCCCTTGGCCAGGGGCAGGAGGCTCTCCTCCTCGTCCACTTCCACGTCCTCCAGGACCAGCTCCGAGGTGACGGAGGCGCGCAGGCTCCACTTGCCGTGGGTCTCGGGAGCCGAGAAGCCCTTGGCGCCCTTCTCCACCAGGAAGCCGCGGATGCCCTCGGGGGTGCGGGCCCACACGATGGCCACGTCGGCGACGGTGCCGTTGGTGATCCACATCTTCGTGCCGTTGAGCTTCCACTTGCCGTTGCCCATGCGCTCGGCGCGGGTGAGCATGCCGCCGGGGTTGGAGCCGAAATCGGGTTCCGTGAGGCCGAAGCAGCCGATCTTGGAGCCGGAGGCCAGCAGGGGGAGCCAGCGGTCCTTCTGGGCCTCGCTGCCGTAGGTGAAGATGGGCCACATGACCAGGGAGCCCTGCACGGAGGCGAAGGACCGGAGCCCCGAATCGCCCCGCTCCAGCTCGTACATGAGCAGCCCGTAGGCCGTCTGGGAGAGGCCGGCGCAGCCGTACCGCTCGGGGAGGGTGGGGCCGAAGAACCCCAGCTCGCCCATCTTGGGGATGAGGGCCGCCGGGAAGGTCATGTCCTGGGCGTGCTTCTCGATGATGGGCAGCACCTCCCGGTTCACGAATTCGCGGGCGGTCTCCCGCACCATCCGTTCCTCTTCGGTGAGGAGGCCCTCCATGGCCATGTAATCGGTCATCTGGGTCAAATTCGCGTAGGCGCCGGACATGGTCCCTCTCCTCCAACGCCTGATAGTGCCACAATGTTGGCAACCAGCCCCCACCTTTGGCACGGGTTTCACGCCCCCCTTTTGCAGCGAGTCCTTTATGAACAGTTCCATCCGTCGTGTGGCCATCTGTACCGGAGGCGGCGACGCCCCGGGCCTCAACGCCGTGATCCGCGCCGCCACCATCGCGGCCATGGGCAAGGGGTGGGAGGTCTACGGCATCCGGGAGGGCTTCAACGGGATCTTCTTCCCCGAGCGCTACTCCGACGGCGGGGTGTTCCGCCTCACCCGCGACCGGGTCCGGGGCATCACGCACCTGGGCGGAACCATCCTGGGCACCACCAACAAGGGCAACCCCTGCCACTTCCCCCTCAAGATGCCCGACGGCACGATCCGCGAAGTGGACCGCACCGACGAGATCCTGGAGTTCTTCGCCAAGCGCGAGCTGGACGCCCTGATCTCCGTGGGCGGCGACGGTTCCCTGACCATCGCCAACGCCCTGGCCGAGAAGGGCCTGCGGGTGGTGGGCGTCCCCAAGACCATCGACAACGACCTGGACAAGACCTTCACCACCTTCGGCTTCGACACCGCCGTGGCTTTCGCCACGGAATGCCTGGACCGCCTCCACAGCACGGCGGAAAGCCACCAGCGGGTCATGGTCGTGGAGGTCATGGGCCGCTACGCCGGCTGGATCGCCCTGCACGCGGGCATCTCCGGCAGCGCCCACACCATCCTGATCCCCGAGATCCCCTTCGACCTGGACAAGGTCGCCGCCAAGATCCGTTCGCGCGATTTGCACGGCCGGATGTACTCCCTGGTCATGGTCGCCGAGGGCGCGCTGCCCCGGGACGGCCACCGGATGCTGGCCGCCGCGGCGGAGACGGGCCACGCGGAGCGCCTGGGCGGCATGGGCGAGCTGGTGGCGAAAGGCCTCCAGGAACGCACCGGCAAGGACACCCGGGTCGTGGTGCTCGGGCACCTCCTGCGGGGCGGCAGCCCCACCTCCTTCGACCGTCTCGCGGCCCTGCGTTTCGGCGCGGCCGCGGTGAGGGCCCTGGACGAGGGCCAGCGGGGGGTCATGGTGGCCCTGGCCATCAACGGCGTGAACTACGTGCCCTTGGCCGAGGTGGCCGGGCGCATGAAGGGGGTGCCCCTGGACGGCGACACCCTGGCCACGGCCCGGGATCTGGGTATCTGCATGGGTGATGATTAGCAGGCTGGCGAAGGGACGGCTGACGCCACATACTTGGGATCCGCCCCGCACCGCAAGGTCTGCAAACCGATCCCCGGAGCCCCCTGTTGGTCATGCCCCGTATGGCCGTAGCCAGGAAAAACACGCGGACGCTCCCGGGCGCCCGGGGCTGGACCGCGGCCCTGGTGTTCGGCGCCGGGTCCCTGGCCGCCCAGGCCCCGGAGGGGGACGAGGGCATCGAACGGCTGCAGGGGATCCTGGCCACGCCCGTGATCGCCGCCACCCGCCGGTCGGTGCCGATCCGGGAGACGCCGGGCATCGTCTCGGTCCTGGACCGGGAGGAGATCCGCGCGTCGGGCGCCCGGGACCTGCTGGACCTCCTGCGCATGGTCCCGGGGCTGGATTTCGGTTCGGACACCAACGGGGTGCTGGGCATCGGGGTGCGGGGGAACTGGGGCCACGACGGGAAGGTGCTGCTGCTCATCGACGGGCTGGAGATGAACGAGCCCCTCTACGGCACCCTCCAGTTCGGCGGGCACTATCCCCTGGGGGGCGTGGAGCGGGTCGAGATCATCCGGGGGCCCGGCAGCGCCACCTACGGAGGCTATGCGGAACTGGCCGTGATCAACGTGATCACCCGGTCGGGGCGGGACCTGGACGGGTTCGAGGGCAGCCTGAGGCTGGGGCGCATGGCGGGCGCGGATCTCCTGGGCCGCGAAGTCCACGCGGGCTTTGGCCGGAGCTGGGGGCTCCAGGCCTTTTCGGTGGCCTATGACCGGGGCGACGCCCCGGCGGGTTCAGGGCCCTGGCCCACCGCCCAGGGCATCGTGGCCAGCGGCGACGCCAGCCACTACCGCACCGACATGCTGAACCTCGCCTACACCCTGGGCGACCTCCATGTGCGCTACCTGCGGGACGGATACTATCTCGACGATTTCACCCGGGAATCCAAGCGCGGCACGGCGGCGAACTCCTTCCCCGGCGAGTTCCTGGGGGTGGACTACACGCTGGGGCTGGGTGACCTTACCCTCAAGCCTGAATTCACCCTCAAGCAGCAGAGCCCCTGGAACTACACCGATGCCCGCACGGACCGGGACACCCGGGGCGTCGCCCGCATCCTGGCCACCTGGAAGGTCTCCCCGGCGCTGGGCCTGGCCCTGGGGGCTGAGGCCACCCAGGACGACGCCAACATCTTCTGGAGCTCCCGGAACGTCAGGGAGACCTACGTCTACCAGAACAAGGCCGCGCTCCTGCAGGTGCTCTGGTCCGCGCCCTTCGGGAACCTGGACCTGGGCCTGCGCACGGACCACAACTCCGAGTTCGGCAGCACCACCAGCCCCCGCTTCGCCTTCACCCACGCCGAAGCCGGGTGGCACGTGAAGATCCTCGCCTCCGGGGCCTTCCGGGCGCCCTCCATCGAGAACCTCTTCGTCAACCCCGCCCTGAAGCCCGAGCGCACCCGCAGTGCCGAGGCCGAGGTGGGCTTCACCCTTTCCCGCCATTCCTACTTGTCGGTCAACGTCTTCAGCGAGCGCATCAGCGACCCCATCAGCTACGCGAACCCCACGGCGGGCCACAACACCTACCTGAATTTCGACCAGGTGGGTTCCCGTGGCGTCGAGCTGGACTTCCAGGCCCAGTACCCCCAGGGTTCCGTGCGGAGCACCTTCACCTGGCAGGAAGCCACCGACCGGGAAGCCGCCTTCTACGCGGTTCCCGGCGAACCGTCCTACCACGTCGGCTTCCCGCTGTGGAAGGCCACCATCCTTGCGCAGTGGCGGTTCCTGCCAGGGTGGTCATTCAACCCCGGCCTCATGGCCCTGGGGCCCAGGTACGCCTATGAATACGCGGCGGTGGTTCCCACCCGCAAGGGGGCCTCGGCCATCCTGGACCTCTACCTGACCCGCCGCATCAGCGGGGCCCTGGAGGCGGGGCTGCGCGTGTCCAACGCGGGCAATGCCCGCATCCTCTACATCCAGCCCTACGGGTTCCCGGGCGTGGGGGGGAACCCGCCCCTGCCCGGACCCGGACGCGAGGTCGAACTCAGAGTGACCTTCGCCTTCTGAAGCTACTGGAAGAGGATGCGGGTCCTGACTTCCGTGTGGTAGATCAGGTTCTCCGACATGGCCATGCCGAAGGCCTGGTTGCCGACCAGGTGGAAGTTCTGCCCTTCGCCGGCGCCGATCTCGTTGTCGGTCGGGAGGTAGAACTCCATGTTGAGGCACGGACCGTGCTGGCATTCCCTGACATCCACCGTGACGATGGCCTTGCGCTTGTTGGCGTAGGTGCAGATGCCCCGCCAGCCGTTCTCCGCGTTGCCCTTGGTGAGCCGGAGGACGATGGGACGCTGGGTGCCGTTGGCCAGGAACTGGGTGCCCTGGTAATCCCGGCCCGCCCTTACGAGGGTGGTCAGGGCGGCGCGCTGGCGCTCCGTGGCCTTCTTCAGGGCGGCGGCCGCCTGGGCCACCTTGGGGTCCCGTTCGAGCTTGAAGCCGGCCTCGGTGGCCCGGGTGATCAGGTCGGAGGCCGAGTCCTCCTGCACGGGCCTGCCGTGTTCGGCGAGCCGTGCCCAGATCCGGGGCAGCATCTCGGCCTGGCGTGCCTTGTCCACTTCACGGGACGCGTCCAGGGTCTCCGCCGCCTTGGCCAGGACCAGCGCGGAAAGGGAGGCCTCGGAGGGGAAGGCGGCGATGACCGTCTGGGGGCGGGCTGGACCGTCGTTCCAGAAGAAGGCGGAGAACGTGGCCGGGCCCTCGGTCTGGGTCGGGAACCCGGGGCGGTCGGCGAGGACCCTGAAGGACCGGGCTGGAACGAGGACCACCACGGTGACCCTGCGCCCGGGGTGCTGCTTGACCCACGCCTCCGCGAGGTCCTCGGCGACGGGCAGCAGGGTGGGGAACACGGGCCAGCTGCCCGGGGCGCTGAACTGGACCAGGTCGTTCCGCAGGTAGGCGAGGCCGTCGCCGCGGAAGGGGAAGCCCTTGGCCTGGAACGAGTAGTTCCCCAGTTGCGCGTTGAGGACGACCTTGAGGTAGGGGGCTTGCAGGAAGGCCTGGGCCGCGGTCCGCACTTCCTCCTTGAGGGCTCCTTCCAGGCGCTTGTGCTCGAATTCGTCCTTGGCCTCCATGCAGGCCTTGGCCGAGGCGGCCACGGCGGGAATCCGGGCCAGGGCGTTGAGGTCCAGCTTGGGCTGGCGGGCCTGCCTCAGGAGGTTGATGGCCTCGGGGGTGAGGGTCGGCGCGGCCTCCATGAGGGCCTGCATGGGATGCTCCGTTCCCGGATTCCATTCATAAACCACCGGGGCGGCGGCGCTGGCGGGTGAAGGGACCTGAAGGGTCGCCAGGCCGGTCAGGAGGATGGCGATCATGCGGAAGGAAGCTTTCAAGGTGATTCCTTTCTCGGGGAAGCCCCTGGTCAGGCGGTGACGGTGGGTAAATTGGGGAATTATGATGATTAAACCATGAACTGCCCTTCCGCCCGCAACGGGGCCCGGGCGGGGTTCCAGACCTAAACGTTCCCCCTCCGGCGGGGTCCAACCTGGGGAGGCCATCCCCGCGGGCCTCCGCGGTATGCTCTCGCTCCCTGGGTTGTTTGCTAGAATGCATCTGATAACGATGCAACTTCGAATGCCCACCGGCGGGGCTCCCCTCCGATACTTGACACTGGTCTAGGAATCCCATGGAAACCAACGAGAACTTCCTCACCCCCACCCTGCCGGCCGCAGGCGAACGCAGGGCTCCCTGGATCGGGTGGCTGGTGGGGAGCATCGCGGCCGTGCTGCTGCTGGTGATCATCGTGCGCCTGACCTCCGGGGGCGCGAAGGCCGCGCCGCCGCCCAAGGCCGTCCAGGTGACCACCGTCCTGGCCCAGAAGGGCGACATGCCCGTGAACCTCAGCGGCCTGGGCACCGTGGTGCCCACGGACGCGGTGACGCTACGCACGCGGGTCGACGGGCAGATCGTCAAGATCTCCTTCAAGGAAGGACAAATGGTCCGCAAGGGCGACCTGCTGGTCCAGATCGATCCCCGGCCCTACCAGGTGCAACTGCTCCAGGCGGAGGGGCAGATCGCCAAGGACCAGTCCGTGCTGCGCAACGCCCGCATGGACCTGGATCGGATCCGCTCCCTCTACAACCAGAAGATCGTCTCCCAGCAGCAGCTCGACACCCAGTCCGCGCTGGTGGACCAGTACGAGGCCGCCGTGAAGGCCGATTCTGCCGCGGTGGAGAGCGCCAAGCTCAACCTCACCTACAGCCGCATCACCGCGCCCATCTCCGGCCGGGTCGGCCTGCGCCTGGTGGACCAGGGCAACATGGTCAAGGCCTCGGACACCAACGGTCTGGTGACCCTCACCCCGGTGGCCCCCATCAACGTGCTCTTCACGGTGCCCGCCGACGCCATCCAGAGCGTCATGGCCAGCGGCAAGGCCCCGGCCGTGGAGGTCTACGACCGCGACATGGACCGCAAGCTGGCCAAGGGGACCCTCCTCGCCGTGGACAACCAGGTGGACACGGCCACCGGCACCCTGCGCATCAAGGCCCAGTTCGACAACAAGGACGGGGCCCTCTTCCCCAACCAGTTCGTCAACGCCCGGCTCCTGGTGGATACCCTCCGGGGCGTCGTGCTGGTCCCCTCCGCGACCCTTCAGCGGGGTCCGGCGGGCTCCTTCGTCTACGTGGTGAAGGGCGATTCCACCGTGGAGATGCGGCCCGTGGAGGTCCTGGCCACCGAGGGTGACGTCACCGCCATCAAGAAGGGCGTCGCCGCGGGCGAGAAACTGGTGGTCACCGGCCTGGACAAGCTGCGGCCCGGCAGCAAGGTCGCCGAGGAAGGCCAGGGCGCGCCCAAGGCAGCCAAATGAATCCATCCCGGCCGTTCATCCTCCGGCCCATCGCCACCGCCCTGCTGATGCTCGGGATCACGCTGGTGGGCCTGGTGGCCTTCCTCCAGCTGCCGGTGTCGGCCCTGCCCCAGGTGGACTACCCCACCATCCAGGTTCAGACCTTCTATCCCGGCGCCAGCCCCGACGTGGTGGCCACGGCCATCACCGCCCCCCTGGAACGGCAGTTCGGGCAGCTTCCGGGCCTGAACCAGATGACCTCCAGCAGTTCGGAAGGCAGTTCGCTCATCACCCTGCAGTTCGTGCTGGACCTCAACATCGACGTGGCCGAGCAGCAAGTGCAGGCCGCCGTGAACGCCGCGGGAACCTACCTGCCTTCGGACCTGCCCAATCCCCCCATCTACAGCAAGACCAACCCCGCCGACGCCCCGATCCTCACCCTGGCCCTGTCCTCGGATACCCTGGCGCTGCCCAAGGTGGAGGAATTCGCCGACACGCGCCTGGCCCAGAAGATCTCCCAGCTCCCGGGCGTGGGCCTGGTGAGCATCAGCGGCGGGCAGAAGCCCGCCGTGCGGGTGCAGGCGAACCCCGCGGCCCTGGCCTCGTACGGCCTGACCCTGGACGACATCCGCACGGCGGTGGGCGCGGCCAACGTGAACCAGGCCAAGGGCGCCTTCGACGGCAAGGCCCAGTCCTACGCCATCGGCGCCAACGACCAGCTCACCTCCTCCTCCCAGTACAAGCCCCTGGTCATCGCCTACAAGAACGGCAGCCCCATCACCCTCCAGGACGTGGCCAACGTCGTGGACAGCACCGAGAACGCCAAGCTCGCGGCCTGGAAGGACAAGACCCCCGCCGTGATCCTGAACATCCAGCGGCAGCCCGGGGCCAACATCATCGCCGTGGTGGACCGCATCAAGACGCTGCTGCCCCAGATCAACGCCTCCATCCCCGCCGGCGTGAAGATGCAGATCCTCACGGACCGCACCACCACCATCCGGGCCTCCGTGGAGGACGTGGAGTTCGAGCTCGGGCTCACCATCGCCCTGGTGATCATGGTGATCTTCCTGTTCCTGAGGACCTTCTCGGCCACCATCATCCCCAGCTTCGCCGTGCCGCTGTCGCTGGTGGGGACCTTCGGCGTGATGTACCTGCTGGGCTACAGCCTCAACAACCTCACGCTCATGGCCCTGACCATCTCCACCGGGTTCGTGGTGGACGACGCCATCGTCATGATCGAGAACATCATGCGGTACATCGAGGAGGGGGTGCCGCCCATGGAGGCGGCCCTGCGCGGCTCCGAGCAGATCGGCTTCACCATCGTCTCCCTCACGGTTTCGCTGATCGCGGTGCTGATCCCCCTGCTGTTCATGGGCGACATCGTGGGCCGCCTGTTCCGGGAATTCGCTGTGACGCTGGCCGTGACCATCATCGTCTCGGCCTTCGTGTCCCTCACCCTCACGCCCATGATGTGCGCCCGGCTCCTGCGCAACCAGCTCGAGCACGAGAAGGGGCGGTTCTACCAGGCCTCGGAGCGCGTCTTCAAGAACGTCATCGCCTTCTACGGCCGGACCCTCACCTGGGTGCTCAAGCACCAGACCACGACCCTCTGGGTGGCCGTGGGGACCCTGGGCGTGACGGTGGCCCTCTACGTATGGATCCCCAAGGGCTTCTTCCCGGTGCAGGACACGGGGGTGATCCTGGGCATCTCCGAGGCCCCCCAGACCGTCTCCTTCCAGGCCATGGCCAAGCGCCAGCAGGCCCTGGCGGAGGTGATCCTGGAGGATCCCGCCGTGGAGAGCCTGTCCTCGTTCATCGGCGTGGACGGCACCAACACGACCCTCAATTCCGGGCGCATCCAGATCAACCTCAAGCCCCTCGAGGTCCGGAAGCTGAGCGCCAGCGACGTGATCCGGCGGCTCCGGCCCGAACTGGAGCGGGTGGCGGACATCAAGCTCTTCATGCAGCCCGTGCAGGACCTCACGGTGGAGGACCGGGTGAGCCGCACCCAGTACCAATATTCCATGGAGGACCCCGACACCAAGACCCTGGGCATCTGGGTGCCGAAGTTCGTGGCCGAGATCCAGAAGATCCCCATCCTGCGCGACGTGGCCAGCGACCTCCAGGACAACGGCCTCCAGACCCGCATCGTCATCGACCGCACCACCGCCGCGCGCCTGGGCATCACCCCCAAGATGCTCGACGACGCCCTGTACAACGCCTTCGGCCAGCGGCAGATCTCCACGATCTTCACGGAGCTGAACCAGACCCGCGTGGTGCTGGAGAACATGGACGGCTTCCGGGAGGGCCCCCGGGCCCTGGACACCATCTTCCTGAAGTCCAGCCAGGGCGGATCCGTCCCCATCAGCGCCATCAGCCGCATCGAAAACACCTACGCCCCCCTGGCCATCAACCACCAGGGCCAGTTCCCCGCCGCCACCATCTCGTTCAACCTGGCCCGGGGCGCCTCCATCGGCGACGCGGTGCGCGAGATCGAGAAGGTGCGCGAACGCATGGACATGCCCCAGAGCATCCAGTCGGAGTTCAAGGGCACCGCCCAGGCCTTCCGGGCCTCCCTGGTGAACACGCCGTTCCTCATCCTGGCCGCCCTGGTGACCATGTACATCCTGCTGGGCGTGCTGTACGAGAGCTACATCCACCCGGTGACGATCCTCTCCACCCTGCCGTCGGCCGGCGTGGGGGCGCTGCTCTCGCTCATGATCTGCGGCATCGACTTCAGCGTCATCGCGCTCATCGGCATCATCCTTCTCATCGGCATCGTGAAGAAGAACGGCATCATGATGGTGGACTTCGCCCTCGAAGCGGAGCGGCAGCACGGGCTCTCGCCGGAGAAGGCGATCTACGAAGGCTGCCTGATCCGGTTCCGGCCGATCATGATGACNNATCGGCATCGTGAAGAAGAACGCCATCCTCATGATCGACTTCGCCATCGAGGCCGAACGCAAGGAGGGCCTGAGCCCCGACGACGCCATCTTCCAGGCCTGCCTCCTGCGGTTCCGGCCCATCATGATGACCACCATGGCGGCCCTGCTGGGCGCGGTCCCCCTGGCCATGGGCATGGGCGTGGGCGCCGAGCTGCGGCGGCCCCTGGGCATCTCCATCATCGGCGGGCTCATCTTCAGCCAGGTGCTGACCCTCTACACGACGCCGGTCATCTACCTCGCCTTCGGACGCGCCGCCAAGCGGATCTTCCGGTCGAAGGGGCTGGCCCCCGTCGAAGCCCCATGAGCATCTCCGCCCCCTTCATCCGGCGGCCCATCGCCACCTCCCTGCTGACCCTCGCCATCGCCCTGGCCGGGAGCCTGGCCTTCAAGTTCCTGCCGGTGTCGCCGCTGCCCCAGGTGGAGTTCCCCACCATCCAGGTCTCGGCCGGCCTGCCTGGGGCCAGTCCGGAGACCATGGCCTCCTCCGTGGCCACCCCCCTGGAACGCCAGTTCGGGCGCATCGCCGGGGTGACGGAGATGACCTCCTCCAGTTCCCTGGGCTCCACGAACATCACCCTGCAGTTCGACCTGAACCGCAACATCGACGGGGCCGCGCGAGACGTCCAGGCGGCGATCAACGCGGCCCGGAGCTACCTGCCCGCGGCGCTGCCGAGCAATCCGACCTACCGCAAGGTCAATCCCGCCGACGCCCCGATCCTCATCCTGGCCCTCACCTCCGAAACGATGAGCAGGGAAGGAATGTACGATGCGGCGTCGACCATTTTGGCGCAGAAACTCTCCCAGGTGCAGGGCATCGGACAGGTGATCGTGGGGGGAGGTTCCCTGCCGGCGGTCCGCATCGAGCTGAACCCGGACGCTTTGAGCAAGTACCAGATCGGCCTCGACGACGTGCGCGGAGTTTTGAGCGCCACCAATGTGAACCGGCCCAAGGGGCAGTTTGCAAACGGGGAAAGGACCTGGGAGATCAAAACGAACGATCAGTTGCGCAAGGCGGCGGAATACGCGCCGCTGATCGTCAGTTACCGCTCCGGAGCACCCATCCGGCTGTCGGACTTGGGCGAGGTGGCGGATTCGGTGGAAGATGTCCGGACGATGGGGCTGGTCAACGGCAAACCGGCCGTAATGGTGATCATGTTCCGGCAACCGGGAGCGAACATCATCGAGACGGTCGACCGGGTCAACCAGCTTCTCCCCCAACTGAAGGCATCCATTCCGCAATCCATCGACCTGGCGGTCGTGGTGGACCGCACGCCGCCCATCCGGGGCTCGCTGAAAGACGTCGAGCGCACCCTCGTCGTCTCCGGCATCC
>DBME01000118.1:0-121 GCA_002298155.1 Holophagaceae bacterium UBA706
CGCCGGCGGCGACCTCACCGGCAGCTACCCCAACCCCACGCTGGCCGCCTCCGGCGTCACCGCGGGCACCTATGGCTCCGCCACGACCATCCCCAGCGTCACCGTGGACGCCAAGGGCCGC
>DBME01000118.1:143-5290 GCA_002298155.1 Holophagaceae bacterium UBA706
GACCTATCCGAACCCCCAGCTCAACGCCACCGGCGTGACCGCGGGCTCCTATGGCGGGAGCGCCGGCGTCCCGAGCATCACGGTGGACGCCAAGGGCCGGGTGACCGGGATTTCCAATGGGGGTTTCGTCTACCCCCAGAAGGTATTTGAAGCCTACCTCCTGACCAGCCAGGCCATGTCGGCCAACATGGCCGCGACCCAGCTCACGGCCTGGGACACCCCCGTGGGGACGGTGATAGGCACCTGGAGCAGCAACACCTGGATACCCAATTTCGGGGGAACCTACCTGATCAGCCTGAGGGTCGTGATCGCCCCGGGAGGCAACAACAACCTCATGGGCCAGGCTGGCGTGAAGAGCAATGGAACCATCATCGCCCAGGGACCCATCACCTTCATCCCCGCCGCCGTCAGCAATGCCTCCTCAGTTACCGCCAACACCAACTTCCCCGCGGAGGTGACCTGGTGCGGCACCATCAACAGTAGTACCAGCGTCACCTTCTTCGGCAAGATCAGCACCGGCAACACCGGAAGCACGGCGGGAACCGCCTCCGGCGTGTCGACGGCGGGAACCAGCGATGACACCAAGACCCATGTCGTCATCTGGCGCCTGAACTGACCTCCGGCAAGGACCTCCCAAGGCGTGGGCAGGCTTGACATGATTGATTATTTTTTAATATTTAGGATCATCCAGCCCCGCCAAGGCAGGCCCGACAGGACCAAGGCAACATGTTTAACTCCCAAACCTATTTCGCACTTTTAGCAGAGGATGTGCTCCCGCCTAGGGCCGACCCCCCGCACGCGGGAGCCCTTTCCTTTGGTTTGAATTATTTACGATCTCTCCTTCTCCTGAGCACCGCCCTCACGCTCGGTTGCTACAAGGGCGCCTCCCCCAAGGACCAGTCCACCACCCCACCCGCCCTCCTTACGATCCTCCCGGCCAACCAGGCCCTCTTCGCCGGCCAGACCCTGCAGTATTCGGTGCCGGGCTATGACGCCGCGGCGATCGCCTGGACCGTGGCGCCGCCCACCGGCGGCCATTTCACGGGCGAGGGGAAATTCGTCGCCACCACCCAGGGCGACTTCGTCATCAGGGCCTCCCTGCGTCTCGACCCCAGGGCCACCGGCACCACGCCCCTGACCATCTACCCCGCCTCGCAGACCACCGAAACCTCCCCCTCCCATTCCCTGGGGGACGCCGAGTTCCAGACCGCGGCGGGCGGCTTCATCTCCAACGAGGCCATCGCGGAGGAGGAGATCGAACCGGCCATCGCCACCAGCTCCAACGGTTTCATCGTCGTCCACCACGGCTTCTCGCCCACCGTCCCCCACGATTCCGCCACCACGTCCAGGACCGGCCCGGCCCGGGCGCGGACGCTGGCCCCGGCCCCGAGCCCCCGGACGCCCTGAGGCCATGCGGACCATCTGCCTGAACATGATCGTGCGCAATGAGGCCCGCGTGATCCGGCGCTGCCTGGATTCGGTGCTGCCCCACATCCACAGCTGGGCGATCCTTGACACCGGCTCCACCGACGGCACCCAGGGCATCATCCGCGAGCACCTGAAGGATCTGCCGGGCGAGCTCGCCGAGGCCGAATGGACCGACTTCGGCACGGCCCGCACCCAGGCCCTGGCGCGCGTGGGGGGCCGCGCCGACGTCATCCTCTTCATGGACGCCGATGACGNNGTGCTGGACTGCCCGCAGCCCCTGGTGCTCCCCGAGCCGGCCGCGGACGCCTACCTGGTGCGGTTCCAGCTGGCCGGGCCGGGCTCCCTGCACACCTACCGGCGCATCGCCCTGGTGTCCTCGCGGCTGCCCTGGCGGTTCGAGGGCGTCCTGCACGAGCACCTGGCCTGCGACCTGCCCTACCGGGTCGAGGCGCTGGAAGGCCCCGTCATCCGGGCCTCGGCGGACGGGAACCGCGGGGCGGGCCCGGAGAAGTACCGGCGGGACGCCCAGGTGCTGGAGGCGGCCCTGGAAAAGGACCCCCTGAACACCCGCAACGTCTTCTACCTGGCCCAGAGCTACCGCGACGCGGGGATGCCCGGGGAGGCCCTCCGGTGCTACCTGCGAAGGGCCGCCATGGGGGGCTGGGACGAGGAGGTGTGGGTGGCGCTCTTCGAGGCGGCCCGGGCCATGGAGCGCCTGGGGCGCCCGGACGGCGAGGTGGTGCACGCCTACCTCCGGGCCTACGACCACCGCCCTTCGCGGGCGGAGTCCCTCTGCTGCCTGGCCCGGTTCCACCGCCTCCGGGGGGCGCACCACGCGGCCTGCCTCTTCGCGGAACGGGCGGCGGCGACACCCCGGCCTTCCGACATCCTCTTCCTGGACGAGTCGTTCTACGGCTGGCGCTGCCTGGACGAAGCCTCCCTGGCCTACTACTGGACGGGCCGGCACCGGGAATCCGCGGACGCCTGCCGGAAGTTGCTGGAGGGCGAAGCCCTGCCCGGGGAGGAACGGCCCCGGGTGGCCCTCAACCTGGACCTGGCCCTCCGGGCGATGGGGGCCGCGCCGGGGCCTTCGAGCCCGTAGAACCGGCGCCCGCCGGGGCCGGGATTGAAGGCGCGCGCCAGGCATGCCAGCCCCATGCCAGGGCCGCGGCCAGCAGCACCCAGCCCACGGGGGTCTTCGCGGCGATGGTCACATCCTGCCAGGACGGCAGGGCCGCGTAGATCAGGTTCGCGATGAGGTAGACCGCCAGGGCCTCCCGCCACCCCAACGCCGGCGCCCCCTCCATGCGCCAGACCACCAGGAAGTAGGCCGCCGGCAGCAGCAGGAGCGGTGCCATGCCGATGAAGAACCGGTTGTACCAGGTNNGCTCACCGAGCCCAGGACCCAGCCCCTGCCCTCCCGGCGCGGCAAAAGGGAGAAACCCACCGGCCCGCCCCGAAGGAGGAACCCCGAGACAAGATGGCACGTCTCGTGGGCGAGCGTCCCCGGCAGCATCAGGAGCGAGAAGGCCCAGAAGACCCGCCGCATCCCGTGGAGCCCCCAGACCGCCATCACGATCAGGGCGATATAGGCCCACTCACGCCAGTGGCTACCCATCGATGGGTTCCATGAGGTCCGGATCGTCGTTGCGGACGTTGCCCACCCGCGTGCTCACCGGGGCGAGCTGCAGCCACGCATCGGGACAGGGCCGCAGCAGCTCCCGCAGGGCCTCCGCGGGGGTGGCGGGGTCCAGCCACCGGGCATAGTCCTCCGGGGCGAGGATCACGGGCATGCGGTCGTGGATGGGCGCCATGGCGCCGTTGGCCGAGGTGGTGATGATCGTGCAGGAATCCACTGCGCCGTCCGGGCCCTCCCAGTGGTCCCAGAGTCCGGCGAAGCCCAGGAGGCCGCCCCCGGCCAGGCGGATGCAGAAGGGCTGCTTGGGCGTGCCGGCCCGCCATTCGTAGAAGCCGTCGGCGGGGATGATGCACCGGTTGCGCCGGAAGGGGCCCCGGAAGGAGGGCTTCTCCACCACCGTCTCGCCCCGGGCGTTGGCCATGCGGGCGCCCATGGCCGGGTCCTTGGACCACGAGGGGATCAGCCCCCAGTGCTGGAGCACGATGACGCGCCCCGGGCCGCCGTTGCGCACCACGGGCACGGGTGTGGTGGGCGCGATGTTGTAGCGGGGGGTGAGCAGGGCCCTGGCCTCGGCCTCGAACTGGGCTTCCAGGGACTCGACGGGTGAGCTGAGGGCATAGCGGCCGCACATGCTCCGAGTCTACCGGAAGGGGAACCTGGGGGGATCCCGGCCCATCGTAGGGGCAGGATCCGGAGCCCCGCCCCGCCAGGCGGTGGCCGTCCCGGGATCCGTCCGATGCAACCGGGGCCCCCTTCCCGCGGCCCCGGCCGGGTCCTTCCCTGCGGGTCCGCCATGCCGCCTCGTCCTGCCCTTGCCGCCACCTGGTTCCGAGCCTCGGCCTCCAAGGCCCTCCTGGCCAATGTCCTGACCCTGCTCCTGCGGTTCGCGAACATCTTCTTCGCGGTGGCGGCGCCCCTGCTCTGGCACCGGAACTCCGCCATGCTCCGGGCCACGCCCCTCATGGGCCTGGGCTCCATCCTCGTGGTCGTGGCGGTGATCTACCGGCCGGCGGCGGTGCCGCGCATCCTGGCGCTGTCCTGGATGGCCAACGTCCTCTGCGGGGCCCTGCTGATCGTCCTGTTCGCCTTCGACCACGACGCGCCGCCCTGGGTCTTCCCATGGTTCGCCGGGGCGCTGGGGGTGGGCATGACGGGCACGGAGATGGCCGCCATGCGCCTGGCGGTGCGCCCCTCGCGCACCCCCGCGCTGCGGGTGCGGGTGTCCTGGTTCAGCTTCATGAAGGCCCTGGGCATCGGCTCGGGCTTCCTGGTGGGCGGCGCCGTGGCGGGCGCGCCCCAGGCCGCCCTCCCCGCCAGGCTCCTCGTGGGGATCGCCGGGAGCGCCACCCTCGTGATCTCCCTGCTGCTGCTCCTGGGATGGGACCCGCAGCACGGCGCCGAACCCGCCGAGGCCTCCCCGGCCGTGGGCGGCCCCCCGGCGGAGGCCCTCACGGCCATGGGCCTGATCACCCTGAACTTCGTGGTGGTGACCCTGGCCAACTGCCTGATCCCCTACCGTCTGGCCCACGCCGGCGGCCTGCGGCGGGAATGGGTCGGCCTCCTCCTGGCGGTGGAGGCCTATGCCCACGCCCTGGNNAACCTGGGCACCCTGGCCTTCCGGAACGGCCTGGGCGGGCTGGGGGACCGGGTGTCGTACGCCCTGGGCGTGGTCTCCACCATGGCCCTGGGCGCCGTCCTGGTGGCCTTCCCCCGGTGCGGCTACGCCGCGGCGGCAGGGCTCCTGGCCGCCTTCGGGCTCACCTCGGCGGCCTCCTACATGACGTCCACGATCCTCTTCTACGCCACCGCCTTCCCGCGGGCGATCTTCCCGCGGGTGGCGACGCAGAAGCTGGCGTCCAGCCTGGGCAGGGCCCTGGGCAGCTGGATCGCCATCAAGGCCCTGTCCCGGTTCAGCGGGTGAGCTTGCGGTAGTGGATGCGGTGCGGGCCCGAGTCCAGGCCCAGCTGTTCGCGGCGGTAGGCCTCGTACTGGGAGTAGTTCCCGTCGAAGAACTCCACCCGGCTGTCCCCTTCGAAGGCCAGGATGTGCGTGGCCAGGCGGTCCAGGAACCAGCGGTCGT
>DBME01000118.1:5303-11497 GCA_002298155.1 Holophagaceae bacterium UBA706
GTGTTCACGTCCAGGTCGTTGGTGGGTTCGTCGAAGAAGAGGACGTTGGCGCCGCTCTTGAGGGTGAGGGCGAGGTTGAGGCGGTTCTGCTGGCCTCCGGAGAGCTCGCGCACCTTCTTCTGCTGGGCCTCCCCCGTGAACCCGAACTTGGAGAGCCAGGCGCGGCCGTTCACGAGCTTGCCGCCCATCTCGATCATGTCGCTGCCGCCGGTGACGGCCTCGTACACGCTCTTGTCGGGGTTGAGGCCCTGGCGGAGCTGGTCGACCATGGCCATCTTCACCGTGTCGCCGATGCGGATCGTCCCGCCGTCGGGGGTCTCCTGGCCGGCCAGGAGCTTGAAGAGGGTGGTCTTGCCGGCGCCGTTGGCGCCGATGACGCCCAGGATGCCGCCCCTGGGAATGGCGAAGTCCAGGTTCTCGAAGAGCACCTTGTCGCCGTAGGCCTTGGTGACGCCCGTCAGCTCAGCAACGACGTCGCCCAGGCGGGGGCCCGCGGGGATGTAGATCTCAAGCTCCTTCTCCCGCTGCGCCACCTCCTGGTTCAGGAGGTTCTCGAAGCTGGAGATGCGGGCCTTGCTCTTGGCGTGCTGGCCCTTGGGGGACATGCGGATCCACTCCAGCTCGCGCTCGAGGGTCTTCTCGCGGTTGCGGTCGGACTTCTCCTCCCGGGCCAGGCGGGCCTGCTTCTGCTCCAGCCAGCTGGAGTAGTTGCCCTTCCAGGGGATGCCTTCGCCCCGGTCCAGCTCCAGGATCCATTCGGCCACGTGGTCCAGGAAGTACCGGTCGTGGGTGACGGCGATGACGGTGCCCTCGTAGTTCTGGAGGTGATGCTCCAGCCAGGCCACGCTCTCGGCGTCCAGGTGGTTGGTGGGTTCGTCCAGCAGCAGGATGTCGGGCTTCTGGATGAGGAGCCGGCACAGGGCGACCCGCCGGCGCTCGCCGCCGGAGAGGACCTTGATGGGCGTCTCGGGGTCCGGGCAGCGCAGGGCGTCCATGGCCTGTTCCAGCTGGGTGTCCAGGTCCCAGCATTCCAGCGCGTCGATCTTGTCCTGCAGCTCGCCCTGGCGGGCCAGGAGGGCGTCCATGTCCGCGTCGGGGTCGGAGAACTTCTCGCTGATCTCGTTGTACTCGCGCAGCAGCTCCACCTTGGCTGCCGCGCCCTCCTCGACGATCTCCCGCACGGTCTTGGTGTCGTCCAGCTGCGGCTCCTGCTCCAGCATGCCGGTGGTGTAGCCCTTGGACAGGACGGCCTCGCCGTTGAAGTCGTGGTCCACGCCGGCCATGATGCGAAGCACCGTGGACTTGCCCGACCCGTTGAGGCCCAGCACGCCGATCTTGGCGCCATAGAAGTAGGAGAGCGAGATGTCCTTGATGACGGGTTTGGAGTTGTAGAACTTGCTCACCCGCATCATGGAGTAGATGATTTCGGGCTGGTCGGTGGTGCGCTTGGCCATGAGGATCCTTGTTAGTCCACTCCCATCTTACCTGGGAGCTCGCGGGCCCGGGGACCGGGTAGAATCGCCCCGCGGAATTCCGCGTCCACCCGGCACCCACCATGCGAATCCTTGGCAATCCTCCCACCCGCTGGCTCCTGGCGGCAATCGTGTCCACCGGCCTCATGGCCGCGCTCCTCCTGGTGAGGCGCCTGGCCTCCACCGCCCTGCAGACCCTGGCCGCGGGCACCGGGAGCCGCGCCTACGGCGTGGCCGCCGACCTCCTGGGGCGGACCCTGATCCCCTTCATGGTCCTGGCGTCCCTCTACGCGGGCTCGTTCCTCCTGGAACTGGGCACCTGGGCCGAGACCGCCGCGCGGTGGATGGGCCTGTTCCTCCTGCTGCAGATCGGCGTCTGGGCCGCGGCGGCCATGGACAGCCTCCTGCGGCAGTGGCATGGCGCCAACGCCCCGCAGGGGGCGGCGGCCTCGATCCTGGGCTTCCTGGGCCGCACCGTGGTGTGGTCCCTGGTGCTGATGATCCTCCTGGACAACCTGGGCATCCGGGTCACGACCCTCATCACGGGCCTGGGCGTGGGGGGCATCGCGGTGGCCCTGGCGGTGCAGAAGGTGCTGGGGGACCTCTTCGCGTCGATCTCGATCATCCTCGACAAGCCTTTCGAGATCGGGGACTTCATCCAGGTGGGCGACCTCCTGGGCACCGTGGACCACATCGGCCTCAAGACCACCCGCGTGCGCAGCCTTTCCGGGGAGCAGCTGGTCTTCGCCAACTCCGACCTGCTGGACAGCCGCATCCACAACTACAAGCGCATGTACGAGCGCCGGGTCATCTTCACCTTCGCCGTGGCCCACCGGACGCCCCCGGACAAGCTCCGGGCCATCCCGGACTGGGTGAAGGCCGCCGTGGCCCTGTGCCCCGGGGTGCGCTTCGACCGGGCCCACCTGCTGAAATTCGGGGAATCCGGCCCGGTCTACGAGGTCGTCTTCTGGATCCCCAGCCCCGACTACAACGTCTACATGGACATCCAGCAAGTAGTAAACCTTGATTTGGCGGAACGTTTTGTCCGGGAGGGGGTGGAATTCGCCCGGCCCGCGCGGACCCTCGAATTCGAGCCGGCCCCCCGGGGAACTTGACCTGGATCAAGGCGCGGGGGTCCGGGATGGCGCATCCTGGAGCCCTGGGAGGACCGGAATGGAACGTCAGATCATCCGCATCGACGAGGAGAAGTGCGACGGCTGCGGTCTGTGCGCCGACGGCTGCCCCGAGGGCGCCCTCCAGATCATCGACGGCAAGGCCCGCCTGGTGAGCGAGATCACCTGCGACGGCCTCGGCGCCTGCGTGGGCGAATGCCCCCAGGACGCCATCGAGGTGGAAGTGCGCGAGGCCGCCCCCTACGACGAGCGCCGCACCATCGCCAACATCCTGCCCATGGGCGCCAACACCCTCAAGGCCCACCTCAAGCACCTCCACCACCATGCCCAGACCGCCTACCTGCGCGAGGCCGAAGCCTACCTGGCCGAGCTGGGCGTCGCCGTCCCCGACTACAAGGAGAAAGCCATGCACCAGTGCCCCGGTTCCGCCCCCCGCACCCTGCAGCGCGAGACCGCCCCGGTGGCCGCCGAGGGCCTCGTGAGCCAGCTCACCCAGTGGCCGGTGCAGCTGCACCTGGTCTCCCCCATGAACCCGGTCTTCCACAAGGCCGACCTGCTCCTGGCCGCGGACTGCGCCGCCTTCGCCATGGCCGACTTCAACCAGACGTGGCTCCCCGGGAAGAAGCTGGCCATCGCCTGCCCCAAGCTGGACACCAACCAGGAGTCCTACATCTCCAAGCTCACCGCCTTCATCGACGAGGCCCAGGTGAACACCATCACCGTGATGATCATGGAGGTGCCCTGCTGCGGCGGCCTGCTGCGCGCCACGCAGCTCGCGGCCCAGGCCGCCACCCGCCGCGTGCCCCTGAAGCTCGTGGTGGTGGGCGTGGACGGCGACATCCGCAAGGAGGAATGGGTCGCCTGATCCTCGTTTAGTACGTGGGCATCGTCCTGGACGGCGAGGCCCGGGCCGGGGGCGGCTACGCCGCCGAACTCTCCGCCGAGGACAAGGCCCGCCAGGCCCGCATGCTGGCCGACCACTGCGCGGGCATGGACGTGGTGGTCACCACCGCCCTCATCGGCGGCGTGACGGCGCCCAAGCTCCTGGACGAGGCCATCGTGCGCACCCTGAAGCCCGGTTCGGTGATCGTGGACCTGGGGGCGGACGGAGGCGGCAACTGCACCCTGAGCCGGCCCGGCTCCACCGTGACGGTGGGCGGCGTGCGGATCCTGGCGCCCCTCAACCTTCCGGCCACCCTGCCCCACCACGCGAGCATGCTCTTCGGGCGCAACCTGCTCAACTTCGTCACCGCGTTCTGGGCCCCCGGGGGACCGGCCCCCGTCCCCGACTGGGAGGACGACATCCTCAAGGCCTGCGCCATCGTCCGGGACGGGCAGGTGGTGCACGGCCCCACCCGCAAAGCCATGGGAGAAGCGTGATGCACCTCGCACCCGCCGCCGCGGGCGGCCACGGCAACCTGGACCTCATGGGCGCGCTCTTCGTGTTCATGCTGGCCACCTTCATCGGCCTCATGGCGATCCAGCGGGTCTCCCGGCTCCTGCACACGCCCCTCATGAGCCTCACCAACGCCATTTCCGCCATCGCGGTGGTGGGCGCCATCATCGTCTCGGCGGGGAAGGACCAGCCCGGGTTCGTGACGGCCCTGGGCCTGGCCGCGATCTTCTGCTCGACCACCAACATCGTCAGCGGCTTCCTCATCACCGACCGCATGCTCAAGATGTTCCGCAAGCGCGACGGGGGCGCGAAATGAGCGCCGAGGCCCTCGTCCAGCCCCTCTACCTGGTGGCCACCGCGCTGTTCATCATGTCCCTGCGGTGGATGAGCGACCCCGAGACGGCCCGCAAGGGCGTGGCCTCGGGCGTGGCCGCCATGACCCTGGCCGTGGCCGGGACCCTCGCGGGCGTGGCCGCCGGCGGGGGCACACACTACGTCTGGATCCTCGGGGCCTTCGCCCTGGGCGCGGCCGTGGGCTACCCCCTGGCCCAGGTGCCCCTCACGGCCGTGCCCCAGCGGACCGCCCTCTCCCACGCCTTCGGAGGCATGGCCGCGGGGCTCGTGGGCACGGGCAAGTTCCTCCTGTACTACGGGCGGAGCGACGCCGCGGCGCTCTCGCCCTTCATCGTGGTGGCCCTGGTGGCGGAGGTGCTCCTGGGCTTCCTCACCTTCACCGGCTCCCTCCTGGCCGCTGGCAAGCTCCAGGAAGTGAAGTGGATCCCTCAGCGGCCGGTGACCTACCCCCTGCAGAACCTCGTGAACTTCGCGCTGTTCGGGGCGGCCCTCGCCCTGGGCGCGGCCCTGGTGCTCCATCCCCTGGCGCCCTGGGCGCCCTGGGCCTTCGGGGGCCTGGCGACCCTGTCACTGGCCTTCGGGGTGCTGCTCATCCTTCCCATCGGCGGGGCGGACATGCCCACCGTCATCTCCATCCTCAACGCCTACGCGGGCCTTTCCGCCGTGGCCATGGGCTTCGTGCTGAACAACAAGCTCCTGATCACCGCCGGGGCCCTGGACGGCAGCTCGGGCCTGATCCTCTCGGTCATCATGTGCAAGGCCATGAACCGGTCCTTCTTCAACGTGCTCTTCGGGGCCTTCGGGCAGGCCCAGCAGACCGCGGCCGGGGACGCGGCGCAGGTCTACAAGGAGGACACGCCGGAGAGCGCGGCCCAGATCATGGCCCAGGCCGACCTGGTGGTCATCGTCCCCGGCTACGGCATGGCCGTGGCCCAGGCCCAGCACAAGGTGCGAGAGCTCTACGACCTGCTCAAGAAGCGCGGCGTGAACGTCAAGTTCGCCATCCACCCCGTGGCCGGGCGCATGCCGGGGCACATGAACGTCCTCCTGGCCGAGGCCGAGATCCCCTACGACGACCTGGTGGAGATGGACGACATCAACGGCGACATGCCGCACGCCGACGTGGCCCTGGTCATCGGCGCCAACGACGTGGTCAACCCCGCCGCCCGCACCGACAAGACCAGCCCCATTTACGGCATGCCCATCATCGACGCCGACCGCGCCCGCACCGTCTACGCCATCAAGCGCAGCAAGGCCCCCGGCTTCGCGGGCATCGACAACGGCCTCTACTTCCTGGACAAGACCTTCATGCTGTTCGGGGACGCCAAGTCCGTGGTGGGGGAACTGGCGCGGCAGTTGGGGGAGGGGAACCAGGCCTGAGGCTGAAGGTCCGCGGGGATCTCAGTTCTTCTCGGAGCTGGAGGGCGCACCGGCATCCTTGGCGCCTGCAGCCTCCCTTTCCTTCATGGCCTTATCGAGCATCTGGATCAGTTCCGCCTGATGGGCCTGGGCGCGCCGGGCGCCGATGGCCGAGCCTTTCTGCATCACGATCGGGAGGACGGAGAGGGTCTTTTTGCCGATCTCGGATTGATAGAAGGCGATGAGCCCGCGGATTTCCTTCTCTGAAAAGGAATCCACATAAAGCATCCCCATTATCTTCAAGCCTGGGCCAGATCCCTGCGATCCCCCCNNTGTCGTCGGACTTGAGATCACCAGGAAATCCACCGGCTCCCCATGGGGATTCCGGAACTGGTGCGGCCGTCCCCGGGGCACGGAGATCCCCTCCCCCGCGCCAAGCGCATGCTCCTCGCCGTCCAGCTCCATCACCGCCCGCCCCGC
>DBME01000301.1:0-206 GCA_002298155.1 Holophagaceae bacterium UBA706
GGCCTGCGCGCCGCAGGAGCTGGTGCGCCGGGGCCTGTCGCATGTGATGGAAGGGCGGCGCGTGTTCGAGGACCTCACGGTGGAGGAGAACCTCTCCATCTACGCCAAGCTCTACAACGTGCCCAAGGCCGAGCGCAAGGCCAACATCGAGGAGCTCCTGGAGGCCGTGGACCTGGTGAAGTGGCGCCACGCCGAGACCAAGACCC
>DBME01000301.1:229-5507 GCA_002298155.1 Holophagaceae bacterium UBA706
TCTTCCTGGACGAGCCCACCACGGGGCTGGACCCCGTCTCCCGGGTCGCGGTGTGGGAGATGCTCAACAAGCTCAAGGCCCGCCGCCAGCTCACCATCCTCATCACAACCCATTACATGGACGAGGCGGACCGCCTGTGCGACCGCATCGCCATCGTGGACCACGGCACCCTCGTCGCCCTGGACACGCCCACCCGGCTCAAGCACAGCGTGCCCGGCAACAACGTCATCGAGGCGCAGTTCGTCGAGCCGCCCGGGGACTGGGAGGCGCGGCTCCAGGGCCTCCAGGAGGTCACCAGCGTCCAGAACGAGGGCTCCGGCATGTTCCGCGTCCTCACCACCAACGGCTCCCGCACCACCACGGAGCTGGTGGAGGCCGCGGTGCGCGCGGGCGTCGAGATCCGCACCCTCAGCGTCCAGAACACGACCCTGGACGACGTCTTCGTCCACTACACGGGGCGCCAGCTCAGGGACGAGCAGGTCAAGGCCTTCGCCTACACCATGCCGCCCCGCCCGGGAATGCAGCCATGACACGCCTACTCGCCATCGTGGAGCGCGAGCTCCGCAAGTTCTTCCGGTCCCCGTCGCTGATGCTCACGGCCATGGTCTTCCCGCTGATCCAGCTGGTGATCCTGGGCAACGCCTTCGGCGGCAAGATCACCGAGGCCCGCGTGGGCGTGGTGGACTATGACGGCGGCCCCCAGGCCCTGCGGGTCCACGAGGCCTTCGACTCCGTCGCCGCCAACATCCGCACCTTCCGCCCCATCCCCTACGCCAGCGACAAGAAGGCCCAGGAGGACGTGCGTTCCGGGCGCCTGGACGCGGCCATCATCATCCCGCCCCAGTTCTCCCGCCGGGTCTACGCGGGCGAGAACCCCTCCCTGGGCCTGGTGGTGGACAACTCGGACCAGTTCCTCAGCAGCAGCCTCACCGCGGAGATCCAGTCCCTCACCGAGTCCCTCAACCAGCCCGCGGTCCCCCAGCGGACGGTGAACGGCGTGGCCCTGAAGATCGTGGAGCTGTACCCCTTCATCGAGTACCTCAAATACCTGCTGCCCGGCTCCATCACCCTGGCCATGTTCGTGTCGGTGATGATCGGCGGCGGCATGCTCTACATCGACGACAAGGCCCGGGGCGTGCACGAGGGCTTCCTGGTCACGCCCATCACGAAGCTCGAGCTGGTCCTGGGCCTGGTGGCCTCGGGCGCCCTCAAGGCGTGCCTGGCCGGCGTGGTGCTGACGATCCTGGGCTCGCTCATCGCGGGGCTGGACGTCATCTTCCACCTCGCGGCGGTGCTGCAGCTGGTGCTCATGATCGGCGCCACCTCCTACGCCTTCAACTCCTTGATGTTCCTCCTCATGGTGCGGGTGGAGGACCCCCTGGTGCCCCGGGCCATGTTCGGGATCCTCAACACCCTGCTCTACTTCCCCAGCGGCGCCATCTACCCCATCGCGGCCTTCCCGGGCTGGCTGCGGGCCATCGCCCAGGTGGACCCCTTCACCTACGCGGTGCACGGGTTCAAGGCGATCCTCCTCAAGGACGCGGGCTTCGCGGCCCTGGTGCCGGACCTCCTCTACCTGCTGCTCATCGGGACCTTCGCGCTGGCGCTGGCGACGAAACTGTTCAAGCGGACGCTTTAGCGTAGATGTCCATGACGGCATGGAGCAGCGCCAGGGCGTCGGCCTTGGGCCGCTGGAAGGCATTGCGGCCCATGATGCTGCCGAAGCCGCCGCCGGCGGCGATCTCCCGCACCTCGGCCAGCACGTCCTCGGTGCCCTTGGCCTCGCCGCCGGAGAAGATCACGATGCGCCGGCCATTGAAGGCCGCCTGCACCACGTGCTGGATCCGCTCCCTGAGGGTGGCGGAGGGGATGGCGTACTTTTCGTAGACCTTGCGGGCCTCGGGCTGCTCCACGAGGTTCTTGGGGGGCTTGACCTTGATGATGTGGGCCCCGAGCTGGGCGGCCATCTGGGCGGCGTAGGCCACCACGTCCAGGGCCGTCTCGCCGTCCTTGGACACGCCCGCGCCCCGGGGGTAGGCCCACACCACGGTGGGCAGGCCCACCGCCTTGGCCTCCAGGATCAGCTCGCGCAGGGCCTCGAACTGGAGGTTGCGCTCCCCGCTGCCGGGATAGATGGTGTAGCCGATGGCGGCGCAGCCCAGGCGCAGGGCGTCCTCCACCGAGCCGGTGACGGCGGAGCAGGGCTCCGGCACCTTGGCCAGGCTGTCGCTGTTGTTGAGTTTCAGGATGAGGGGGATGTCCCCCGCGTAGTCGCCCGCCACCGCCTCCAGGAACCCCAGGGGCGCCGCATAGGCGTTGCAGCCCGCCTCGATGGCCAGTTGGATGTGGTAGCGGGGGTCGTAGCCCGCCGGATTGGGGGCGAAGCTGCGGGCGGGCCCGTGCTCGAAGCCCTGGTCCACGGGCAGGATCACGAACCGGCCAGTGCCTGCCAGCTTGCCCGTATTCATCAACCGGGCCAGGTTGGCCCGCACGCCCGGATTCTCCGAGCCGTACCACGAAAGGATCTCTTTGACGCGCGCGGTCATTTCGTCCTCCTCAGGGGGGGACGATACCACCCCCGGGGGGTCCCCGGGAACGGGGCCGGTCCACAAAGCGGCCCGGACTCATTCTCAGCTATACTTGCCAGGAGGATGTCCATGCCCACCCTGACCGCCCCCTTCTCCACCCTGCCCGATTCAGCCCGCCTGTGGCTCGTCGCCCTGGATCCCCCCCCGCCCGCGGCGGACCGGGACCGCATTCTCGAGGGCCTGGAGGCCATCCTGGCCCAGTGGCGGCACAAGGGGCATGCCTACCAGGCCGGCTGCGCCCTCCTGGAGGACCGCATCCTCGCCGTGGCCGAACCGGACCTGGCCACCCAGCCTTCCGGCTGCGCCATCGACGGCATGCTCCGCAAGGTGCATCGCCTGGCCGCGGAGAGCGGCCTGGGCATGGTGGACCCGGCCCTGGCCGTCCTGGTGCGGACCCGTGACGGCCTGCGGGCCGTGCCCAAGACCGACCTGGAGGCGCGGCTGCGGGACGGCACCCTGAATGGCGCCACACCGGTCATCGACCTGGCGCTCTACGCCCTGGGCGACCTGCGGGCCGGGAAGCTGGAGCGCCCCCTGGCCCAGACCTGGATTGGACGAAAATTCCAGGTGGCCTGACGGCCAAAGAGGCTATCTCGGTGGGGTCTAAGCCGTCTCCACGGGAGCCTCCACCACGATTTCCGTGGTGAGGGAGTTGGCGATCATGCAGCACTCGTGGGATGCATCATGCAGGTCCTGCAGCTGCCTGGGCGTGGGCCCCTGCCCCGCGAAGCGCACCTGCGGGCGCAGTTCGATGCGGGTCATGGCCACCCGGCCCTGGGCGTTGCGCCCCATGGTGCCCACGGCCTTGTCCTCGTAGGCGTCCACCACGAACCCCTGGCCGGCCGCGATGGAGAGGAACCAGAGCATGTGGCAGCTGGAGGCCGCGGCCACCAGCGCCTCCTCGGGGTCCACGTGCGAAGGGTCGGACAGGGGCGGCGGCACCACGAAGGGCGATGAGGAGGCCTTCACCGTGGCCCCGCCATCGAAGTGCCATTCATGCGACCGGCTGTAGCGCGCGTCCACGAAGGCTGCCTCCCCCCGACTCCAGGCGATCCGCACCTGATGCTTTCCCATGGGCCCCTCCTGGCATCATTTTATACAAGAACGTCATTAGAAATATAAGCCGCCTTTTGCCATTTGGGAGATATGGGGTTGAGTTCATAATTTCGTCATGGAATCCCCCCAGCGCCCTCCCCTGATCTCCCTCTGGGATTTCGCCGCCCTGGTGGGCTTCGGCGTGCTGTGGGTCGTCTACCTGCAGACGGTGAGCACCCTGCCTGACCTCGTGCCCACCCACTTCGACGCCCTGGGGCACCCCAACGGCTGGACGCCCAAGGCTGCCCTCCCCTGGGTGATCTTCGGGCTGCCGCTGTTCATCTGGGGCACCACCACCGCCGTGGCCATCTTCAGTTCCCGGGCGGCGGAGGACCCCGCCAAGGCCCGGGCGCTGGCCATGGCCCCCATGCGGGGAGGCCTCGGCCTGGGCCTCTGCGCCCTCATGGCGGCCCTGCTCCTGGCCCCGACCCGCGGCACGGGGGTGATCTTCGCGGGACTGGGCGTCCTGCTGGCCTTCCTGGCCCTGGGCATCGGGATGATGATCCGCGATATGAAGCACGTGACCCCCAACGTCACAGGCCGGCAGTTCTACAAGTGGGGGCTGTTCTACGTGAATCCCGACGATCCGAAGATCTGGATCGAGAAGCCCGTGGGCGTGGGCTGGACGCTCAATTTCGCCCGGCCCGCGTCCTGGTTCTTCCTGGTGCTCATGNNATGCTCCTGCCGGCGCTGCTGGCGGTGATGCTGGTCAAGGCGGGGCGCTAGAACTGAGCCTTGAACCCCTCGAATTCCGCGCGCAGGGCGGCCAGTTCCTCCCGCAGCGCGGCCACCTCGGCCTCCAGCTGCGCGGTGCGTGAGCGTTCCGGGGCGGCGGTGACCGGCGCGGCCGCGGCGGGCATCTCCCCGAGGCCGTGGGCGAACCGGGTTTCCTTGGTGCCGGGCTGGCGCGGCAGTGGAGCCACCAGCGCGGGATCGCCCTCGCCCATGAGGGCCAGGACGGTGTCCACCTCCTGCAGGTCCTGGAAGGTGTACATGCGCGTGCTGCGATTGCGCAGCTCGCCCGGGGTCTGGGGGCCGCGCAGCAGCAGTTCGGCGAGGATGGCGCACTCCTGGACGGACAGCCCCATGGCCTCGGCGATGCGCTGCTCGTACTTGGTGACCCGGCTGCCCGCGCCGCCCACGAACCACACCGCCTGCCGGTCCCGAAGGTCCTGGAGCGCCTCCAGCACGGCCGCCTCGTCCAGGGCCAGGACCGGATCACGGTTGGTGCTCTGGTTGCAGGCGTTCACCAGGGCGTTGAGGGTCAGGGGGTAGTAGTCCGGCGTCGACAGCTGCTTCTCCAGCAGGCACCCCAGGACGCGCTGTTCCTGGGGGGTCATGGGCGGTTCGAACATGGCGGCCTCCAGGGACCATCTTCCCACGAAGAGAGCACTTGCACCGGCGCCGGGAGGTGCCGATACTCGGACCCGACCTGCCCGACAGACCCGCCCGGAGGCGCCATGTTCCGCCGCCCTGCTTTGGGAGCCTTCATCCTGCTGGCCACCCTGGCCTGCGCGCCCAAGCTGGATCCACGTTCCTACACCGCGCCGGTGCCTGCGGCCCTGCGCCGCCCTGGAGCCCGCATCGTCGTGGAG
>DBME01000110.1 GCA_002298155.1 Holophagaceae bacterium UBA706
TGCGCCTTCTGGGCGCGGACGCCGCGGGCCGGCTCTGGTTCATCCCCGCTTTCCCTGCGCCGCCCCAGGCGCCGGTGCCGGGCACAGCGCCCGCGGATGGCGCGGCCCCCGCGGAACCCGCGGCCCCGGCGGATGATTGGGCGGCCTACGCGGCCCAGGGTCTGGGGCGCGTGTACCGCTGGAACCCCGACAAGGACAAGCTGGAGCGCCTGGTGTGGACCGAAGCCTGGGCCGCCATGAACCCACCGGCAGACGTCTCCCTGGCCGCCCCCGAAGTGCACCCCGCCTCCGGTGCCATGGTGCTCACCGGCGGACGCGCCGGGTGGTGGCTGCTGCTGGAGGCCCTGCCCTTCAAGCCCTGCACTTAGAACGCCTCGGGGCTAGGCGAGGTAGTCGAAGAGGTTCACCTTGTTCACCTTTGCCATGACGCTCAGGGAAGCCTGCTGGACGATGCTCTCCTTCTGGAAGCCGGTGATGGCGGTGGTGTAGTCCACGCCCTGGACGGTGTCCTGCACGGCCTGGAGGTTGGCGTTGACGGCGGTAAGGCTGCTCTTGAGGTCGGTGATGCCGCCGCTCCAGCCGCCGATCTGGGTGATGGCGTTGTTCACGTGGTCGCTGATGGCCTTCAGGTTGTCGTAGGCGGTCTGGATGCCGGCGGTGTTGCCGGAGGTCAGGGCCTGGCTCAGGGACTTGGCGGCGTTGAAGAGGTCCAGGCTGGAGCCGTAGCTGCCCGGGGCGGCGCCGCCTAAAAAGAGGGTGTCGCCGGGGATGTTGGTGGGGGTGGTGGCGCTGGCGCCCACCGTGAAGTCGATGGTGCTGTTGTCACCGTTGTAGGTGATGGAGTTGGGATTGCCGGCGGGGGCCGTGGAAGGGTCGAAGGGGGCGTTGGTGGTGTGCGTCCCCCCGAAGATGTACTTGCCCTGGACCTTGGTGTTGGCGAGGTTCACGAGGTTCGTGTAGATGCCGTCCACTTCGCCGGCGATGGCGGTGCGGCTGGAACCGCTCTGGGTGCCGTTGAGGCCCTGCTGGGCCAGCTGCATGAGCCGCGTCACCTGGTTGCCCACGGTGGTGGCCACGGTCTCCGTGTTCTGGAGGTACGAGGTGGCGGTGTCGATCTGGTCCATGTACTGCTTGTTCTGGTCGATGGAGGACTGGAAGTTGAGGATCAGCGCGGAACCGGCGGGATCGTCGCCGATGTTGACGATGCGGTTGCCCGAGGTGAGCTGGGAGGCGTAGTTGGCATAGCGGTCCTTGGACCGCTGGAGGTCCAGGAGCATCTGGGCGTTGTTCAGGGGGTTGGGGGTGCGGATGGTCATGGTTCACCTCGTCTTCAGACGCCGAGACTGTTGATGAGCTGGTCCGTGAGCTGGCTGATGACGGACACGAAGCGCGCGGAAGCCTGATAGCCCCGCTGGTAGGTGATGAGGTTGGCCGCCTCGGTGTCCAGGTCCACGGCGGACACGCTGTCGCGTTGCTTGGTGAGCGCGGTGCCGATGTTCTCCTGGTTGGTGGCGGTGGTGTTCCAGTTCTTGGTGTCGGTGCCGACCTTGGTGATCAGGGCGGTGAGGAAGGTGGTGAAGGGACCCGAGGCCGCGGCGCCCGGGCCCGCGCCGGTGGCGTCCACGGTGGAGCCGCTGGTCTGCAGGGCCACCATGGCCTTGGCGTTGGTGTTGTCACCGGCGGCCCCGGCCACGCCCGCCGCGGCGAACAGGCTTGGATCCGCGACGATCAGGGAGTTGACCTTCAGGGCCAGCACCATGCCCTTGTAGTCGTTGGCGGGGACCTGGCCCACGGCGTCGGGGGGCACCTGCACGGAGGTGGGCAGGTGGTTGGTGTTGCCCGCGCCGCCCACGAAGAAGTCGAGGTTGTGCTGGGTGCCGTCCAGGGAGTAGCCGGAGCTGTTGAGCAGGTTCATGTTGTAGGCGACACCCGCAGCCAGCTCATCCATCTGCTTTTCATAGTTCGGAATGAGGTTGTCCCGCAGGTCAAGCTGGCCACCCATCTGGCCGCTGGTGATGGCCTTGGTGACGTCCGTGAAGGGCCCCGAGGCGTTGGGGCTCATGACGACGGAGTTGAAGAAGGGGGCCGTGGCGGGCGGGGTCGTGTTCTGGATGGTGGACATGGTGTAGGCGGAGGTGCCGATGACCACGGGGGAGGCGCCGCCCTCCAGATTGATGTTCATCATGCCCTTGTTGTCCACATAGGTCTGGATGCCGACGATCTGGCCGAGCTGGTCGGCCAGCGCCTGCCGCTGGTCGATGGCGTCGTTGTCGGATTGGGGGTTCACTTCGCCGGCGAGCTTCTTGTTGAGGTCGGCGATCTGCTGGGCAAGGGTGTTCACCTGGGGCACCAGGGCCGAGACCTGCGAGTCCGCGCTGGTCTGGGCATCCCGCAGGGCCTGGTAGCGGGTCTGCATGGTGGTCAGGAGGTTCTGGGCGCTGCCCACGAGGTTCGTGCGCAGGGAGACATCCTCGGGCTGGCCCGCGACCTTCTGGAGGGCCGTGAAGAAGGCGTTGAGCTGGGAGCTGATGCCCGAGGTGCCGTCGTCCTGGAAGACGCTGGAGACGGTCTGGAGGCCCTGGTACCGGGTCTCGGCGCCGCTCTGCTGGGAGGCGCTCTGGGTGATCTGGAGGTTCAGGAGCTGGTCGCGCACGCCCTGGATGGATTTCAGGTTGACGCCGGTGCCGTAGGTGAGGTTCCCCCAGTTCATGGAGGTGTTGGTGCTCAGCTGGGCCAGCTGCCGGCTGTAGCCGGGGGTGTTGACGTTGGCGATGTTGTGGCCGATCACGTCCAGGGAGTTCTGGGCGGCGGTGAGTCCCGAGAGGCCGATGTTGAGTCCTGCGGTAAGGCCGGGCATGGGAATCTCCTAGACGTGCTGGTGGACGCGGACGGAAACCGTGGGCGGAAGGGGCATGCCGCCCTGGGGGGCGTAAGTGGAACCTTCCGTGAGCTTCATCAGGGTGGCGCGCAGGGGCGCCTCCAGGGTGCTGATGAGGATCCGGAGGTTCTTCAGCCGCTGCTGGAGCTGCAGGGCTTCCGCCCGGTTGGTGGGCCAGCCGATGATCTCCTGCCAACGGACCCCCGCCAGGAAGGGGATGGGATCCTCGCCCTCGATGAGCTTGGCTTCAAGGTCATTGAGCAGGGCGGGCAGCGAGTGCAGCATGGAAGGCCTCCAGACCTCCCTTGCGCAAACGCTGTGCCGGGATCGTCAGGCCAGCAGATCCAGGCGGAATTCGGCAGATTTTGCCTGAATGCCCGCTTCGGACTCACCCTGGGCCTCGTCCTCGCCCTCGTCTTCGGTCTCCCGTTCCCTTCCCTGCTGCCGCTCGCGCCCCTTGCGCTCTTCGGTGCGCAGGGCCTCGGCCTTGGGGATCTGGGGAACGTTGGCCTGCTCCATGGCGGTCAATTCATCCACGTCCTTCCTGCGGGCCGCCTCCCGGGCCTGCAGGTCATTGAAGCCCTGGGCCTCCCGGAGGGCCTCCAGGTTGGCGGTGGTGAAGGACTGGCGCATGGTGATGGGATCCACGGAGCCCTCCCCCTACCCCTGGTTGTGCTGGGGGCTGTGCTCCCGGACCAGGCCATCGGCCACGGCCTCGCCGTCCGGGTTGTAGGTGTCCGAATCCAGCTGTGCCCGCAGCGCTTCCACCTTGTCGGTGCGCACGTCGGGGATGGCGGCCAGATGCTCGCGGGCCACGGCGATGAACTGGGCGCCGCTGGATACGCTGAGGGCATCGGTAGGAACGGCCTGGCCCACCGGCCCCGCCGTAGCCGGGGGAACCCCGGCGCCCATCTTCGGGGCTGCCCCGGTTCCGCTGGCTTTTGTTGAAACCCTCATTGCTCACCTCGCCTTGATTCATTATCGGCAGGAGGCGGGCACAAATTAAGTCTTGCTAATCAAGCCCGATCATTTCCTCGTGGCGGCCTTGAGGGAAACTTCAAGTTTGTCGGTCAGGCCCCAGCTTCGGCCGGCATCCATGGCGTGGGAGACCACGGCCTGGTCCAACAGATATTCATATGTTCCCCGGGCGGTTCCGCCGTCCCCGAACAGGCCCGAGGGGTGGACGCTCTTGCGCAGTTCCTGGAAGAGGTTGGCCATGAGGAAGCCCTCGAACTGCTTGGCGGCCTCCCGGGGGTCCGTGGATGTGGACGGGGCCTGGGCGACCAGGTCCTTGGGGGCCTGGGTGGCGGAGGAGAGCAGCGACACGGGGTTCACAGGACCCTCAGCTCGGCGTTGAGCGCGCCTGCGTCCTTCATGGCCTGGAGGATGGCCACCAGGTCGCGGGGGGTGACGCCCACATTGTTGAGGATTTCAGCAAGACGTCCCACGGTCGTTCCGGGTTCCAGGGTGAAGGCCTTGGGCTTCTCCTCCTCGACCTTGATGGCCGAGGTGGTCGTGGTGGTGGTCTTGCCCTTGCTGAGCGGCGCGGGCTGGCTCACCTGGCTCTTGCTTGTCACGGAGATGGATAGGCCGGCCTGGACGATGCTCACGGCGCCGATCTTCACGTCGGCGCCCATGATGACGGTGCCGGTCTTCTCGTTGACCACGACGCGGGCCTTGCTCTGGAGCTGGATGGGCAGATTTTCCAGCCTGGCCACCAGTTCCACCGTGCGGCCCTGGAACTCGGCGGGGATGGGCACCTCGATGGTGCGGGAATCCAGGGCCCGGGCCGAAGCCGAGGGCAGTTCCGTGTTGATGGCCTTGACCACGCGCACGGCGGTGGTGAAGTCCTCTTCCTGGAGGCTGTAGCGGAGCACCTTGCGGTCGTTGAAATTGCCGCCCACTTCCCGCTCCACCAGGCCCCCTTCGGGGATCCGGCCGGCGGTGGGGTGGTTCTTGGAATTGGAGGCGCCCGCGGTGGCCACGGAGAAGCCGCCCACGAGGATGGGACCCTGGCCCACCACGTACACCTGGCCATCCGGCCCCTGGAGGGGGGTCATGAGGAGGGTTCCGCCGGCGAGGGAGCCCGCGTCGCCGTTGGAGCTGACGGTGATGTCGACCCGCTGGCCGGGGCGTGCGAAAGCCGGCAGTTCAGCGGTCACCATGACGGATGCGACGTTCTTCACGTTCACGCCCGTGGTGGGGATGGCGATGCCCTGGCGGGCCATGAGGTTGGCCAGGCTCTGGATGGTGAACTTGGACTGGATGGTGTCGCCGGTGCCCTTGAGGCCGACCACGAGGCCGTAGCCCAGGAGCATGTTGCCGCGGACGCCCTGGAGGTTGGCCACTTCCCGGAGCGGAAGCTCCAGCTTCGTGTCCGCGCCCGCCAGGAAGAGGGGAAGCAGGAGGAGGAGGAATCGGCGCATGGTCGGATCCTCAGAAGGGCCAGATGTAGGCGAGGAGGCGGCTCACGTAGCCGGGCTTCAGGGTCTCGTCCACCACGCCCTGGCCGCCGTAGCCCACGCGCAGCTCGGCCACCTGGGCCGAGGCGATGGTGTTGGCGGTGTCCAGACGGGCCGGGTCGAGCATGCCGGCCACGTAGAGGCGCTGCTTCTCATTGTTGAGCTGGATGTCCCGGTAGCCCTCGAAGATGAGGTTGCCGTTGCCCAGCACCTTCACCACGCGGGCGGTGATGGTGGTGGTGAAGACCGCGCTGCGGTCCGTGACGCCGTTGCCGGCGAACTTGTTGGTGGTGCCCGTGGTGTAGCCGCGNNCCCGCCGCTGGCGGCCGCGCCGCTGCCGATGCCCATGCTCGCGAGGCGGGTGAAGAGGGACGGCGCCACCAGGGAGTTGGAGCCGGCCCGGGCGGTGGTGACATCGGCCTTGGACGTGGCGGTGGTGGTCTCCGCGATGCGGATCGTCACCAGGTCGTTGAGCCGGTGGGCCCGGAGGTCGCCCACCGTAAGGCGGTCCTGCCAGAGGGATCCGTCGGAGAGGGGTGCCGGGGGCGGGGGGTCCTCGGTGTAGGGGATCCTGGCCTGCTTGGTCAGGTTGGGGTCATGGGTCTTGGGGATGGAACACCCCAGGACCAGGAACCCCACGACGATAGGCAAAAGATACCGCATTGGACTGCCTCCACGGGGGGACCATCGCATGGGTCGTGCCAAACGGGGCTTTTGGTTGGGGCGGGTTCCGGATTTGCGCCCTGACACAACGGTGGGGTGGCTGGTAAGGCTCGTCCTCGTCCGCTTCGCTCCCTGCGGGCGAGCCTTTCCAGCCCCC
>DBME01000347.1 GCA_002298155.1 Holophagaceae bacterium UBA706
GGATCCGGGCCCAGGTCCTGGGGGGTGAGGGCGCCGCCCTGCACCGCGCCCCAGGCCGCCTCGTCCCACAGGGGCGCCGCGCCGGCGTCGTAGGCGACGTACAGGGTCACGGAGGGCTCCTGGGCCCGCAGGGCCTGGCTCGCGGCGAGCAGGACCGGCACGCGCCCGGGGTCCCGGGGCAGGAGGATGAGGACCGTGCGGCGTCCCTTGAAGGGGGCGACCTTCCGGGACCAGGCCTCGATCCGGGCCTGCACCAGGGCGGGATCCCGCGAATCGCCAGGAACCCAGTCGGCGGCCGCGGCATCCTTCAGGTCAAGCAATCCCGGAAGATCCTCACCCACCCGGAGGGGAGCTTGACCCACGAGAACGGCGCAGGAGAAGGCGATGATGGCGGGCCTGAGGATCACGGGGGAGCTCCGGGTCGGTTGTGGCAAGTGTAGCGGTTCCGGCGCCGGGCCATTAGCGGCTATCCTCTAGGTAGAGTTGACCATGCGATTTACCGTGAAATTCACAACGTCCGCCGGCGAAATCCTCGTGAGGGACTACGAGGGGACCACGGCCGAGGACGTGCGCACCCGCGTCCTGGGCGAGGGGAACTTCCCCATGGACATCCGGCGTGCCCTGGGCGCCTTCCGCAGCCAGAAGACGCTGGGGGCCGAGACCCTCATCCTGTTCAACCAGGAGCTGCTGGCCCTCCTCAAGGCGGGCATCCCGCTCCTGCAGTCCCTGGAGCTCCTGGTGGGCCACGGGAAGGACCCCCTGCTGCGCAGCAGCCTGGACCGGGTGGTGGAACTTCTCAAGGAAGGCATGTCCTTCTCGGAATCCATGGAGCAGGTGGGCACGTTCCCGGCGGTGTACCGCGCCAACGTCGTGGCCGGTGAACGCAGCGGCACCCTGCCCGAGGTCATCGCGCGGTGGCTGGCCTTCCAGTCCTTCGCCCAGACCAGCCGCAGGCGCATCATGGAGGCCCTCTTCTACCCGGCCTTCCTCGTGGTCGTGCTGATCATCGCCCTGGGCGTGATCTTCAACGTGGTACTGCCGAGGTTCTCCGAGATCTACCAGGGCAGCGGCATCGAGATGCCCCAGGCCACCCAGTGGCTCCTGGACATCGGCGAGTTCGTGCGCCGCACCATCTACTTCCAGCTGGGCTTCCTGGCGGCGCTGGTCGTGTTCATGCGCTGGATGTTCACCACGGAGGCCGGCAAGCGCCTCTGGGAGCGGTTCCTCCTGGCGCTTCCCAAGCTGGGCACGCTGTACCGCATGTACCACTCTTCCGTCTTCACCCGCACCCTCGGGGTGCTCCTGTCGGGGGGCATGCCCGCCCTGCAGGCCCTGGAGGTGATCCAGCGCACCACGCCCTCGGAGCGCATGCGGCTGCGCCTTCACAACGTCACGGACCTGGTCCGGGCGGGTTCCTCCCTCCATCTGGCCCTGGAGCAGTCCCAGCTCCTGGATCCCCTGGCGGTGGAGATGACCCGGGTGGGCGAACAGTCCTCGGCTCTGCCCGAGATGCTCAACCACGTCTCCGACTTCTTCGACCAGGAGGTGGAGAAGGCGACCACCGCCGTCACCGCCCTCATCGGCCCGATCCTGATCCTCTTCATGGGCGTCACGGTGCTAGGGCTGCTGCTGGCGGTCTACATCCCGCTCTTCAACGCCGGGAGCACGGTGCGCTGACAAGGTGCGCCCGAAGTAGTTGCTGCGGATGATCAGGTCCGCGATCTCCAGGCCCTCCGCACCGTGGGCCGCCGCGGCGCGGTTGCCGGGGTCGCCCGCGAGGCTCCCGTCGCCCAGGACGCAGGTGTTCCTCCGGGTGTTCAGGAGGTTGCGCCCCATCATGCGCCGGCCCCATTCGCCGGGATCCACGCCGAGCAGGTCCAGCAGGGTGGGCATGATGTCCACCTGGCCGCCATGGACGTCCACCACCGTGGGATCCAGGCCCTTGGCCAGCACCAGGAAGGGGATGCGCCGCTCCCGGTCCTCCCACCAGGCCTGGGCGAAGGGCGAGGTGCGCAGGGCGTCCTGGCAGTACTTGTGCACCCCCTGGTGGTCCCCCGTCACGACGACCACCGTGTCGTCCAGGATCCCCTCCCGCCGGAGGCTCTCCAGGAACAGCCCCAGGTGCTTGTCCGTGTAGTGGACGCTCTGGAGGTAGCCGCCCATGATGTGGTCGTCCAGCTCGGGTTCCAGGGGCAGGTCCCGCAGGTAGTCGGGCAGGTTGAAGGGCAGGTGGCTGGACTGGGTCACCATGAAGACGTAGAAGGGCCGCTTCATGGCCTTGATGACGGGCACCGCCTGGTTGAAGTAGGAGGCGTCGGAGAGCCCCATGCCGAAGGAATCGCTGCAGTCGAAGCTGCCGCTGTCCAGGCAGCGCTCGAAGCCGAGGCTGACGAGGCCTTCGCGGCAGTTCCAGAAGGATCCGGGATCCGGGTGGATGGAGGTGGTGGCGTAGCCCCGGGCCGCCAGGAGCCGGGGCATGGAGGGCAGGGTGGTCGTGGGGAACGTCACGAAGGTGGGATCCTTGCCCATGGGCAGGACGGAGGCGTTCGTCATGAGGTCCGCGTCCGAGCTGACCCCGACCCGCACCTGCTCATGGAAGTGGGAGAAGCAGAGGCCCCGGTCCTTGAGGGCGTTGAGGGTGGGGGTGATCGCCACGCCGTTGACCTTCTGGTCCAGGACGAAGTATTCCAGGGACTCCACCTGGATGATGAGGAGGTTCTTGCCGGCGAGCCGGCCGTGGAAGGGCCCGGGGGGCAGACCTTCCTGGTTCCGGTCGAGCCAGTCCGCGATGCGCTGCTGGTCCCCGTGCGCCAGGTCCGCGAACCGGGCGCCGTTCCCCGTGAGGAGGGCCAGGAGGTCCAGCGTGTGGTAGCCCAGGGGCGTGACGGTGATGGAGGTGCCCATGGGATCGTAGATGCTCAGCGGCTTGCGGGCGCTCTGGGAATTGAGGACGTGCCCGCCCACGGGCGAGACCAGGCAGAACAGCCCCGCGAAGACCGCCCCCTGCCCCAGGAGGCGCCGGGCCCCCCAGGGGGCTTCCAGGGGGAAGCCCAGGCGCAGCGCGGCCAGGATGGGCAGGTCCAGGAACACCGCGGCGTCGGTCCACCGGGTGAAGGGCAGGACCCACGCGGGGGTCAGGGGGACGCCCCGGTAGGCGGAGAGGGTGCTCATGGAAGGGAAGCTCTTGAAGGCCCTGTAGTACCAGAGGTCCGCCAGGAGGATCACGCCCAGGACGAGGCTGAGGACCACGAAGCCGGTGGTCTTCCACCGGGGCTTAAGGGCGCCCGGAATGGCCAGGAGGAACAGGATGACCACCGAGACATATACCGGCCGGAGAAAGGACCGGAAGATCTCGTCGTTGAGGGGCGTGAGTGAGAAGTTGAGCTGGTTGCAGTTGAAGACGAGGACGAAGAAGGCCAGGAACTTGAGCCAGAGGAGGCCGAAGAGGACCCACTCCCCGCGGGTGGGCCGGAGGTTGGCGAGGGGACTGCCGAGGCGCAGCAAGACGGATCTCCTTCAGGAAGAGGGGCAGGGCGAAGCCCGGAGGCCGTGGGGCCCCAGGGCGGGTCGGATGGGGCGGCGCCCACCCCCGGCCCGGGCCGGGGGATGAGGCTTCAGCCTCGGTGGGCGCCGATTGCGGATGTCCACGGAGCGGACATCCATTAAATATGATTAATTAATTGGGCCCCGCAATGGCTTTCCGGACCGGGATTTTCACCGGTAGTGCTGTTTCAGCCACTTGTTGGGGTCCTGCGGCTGGGTGAGGTGGCGGATCTCGAAGCCCAGGCGGGGGCCGTCCACCGTGACGCCCACCGTGCCCAGGGACTCGCCCTGCTTGAGGACCTGCCCCTTGGCGGCGGAGATGCCGCGCAGGTGGGTGTAGAGACTGAAGAACCCGCCTCCGTGGTCAAGGATCACCATGGGGCCGAAGCTCTGGTAGATGTCGGCGAAGACGACCTTGCCGTCGGCGACGGCGGTCACGGGGGCGCCGGCGGCGGCGGTGATGAGGAGGCCGCTCTGCATGGTCTTCGTGTGGAACTTGGGATGGAGGTGCTCGCCGAAGCCCTGGGCGAGGGTGCCGGGGGTGGGCTGGGGCAGCTCGCCCCGGAGGTTCGCGAAGGCGGTGGTGGCCTCGAAGGTGTCGGACCGGGGCTTGCCGATGAGGCCGGTGAGCATGCGCTCCAGCTGCAGGGCCTCCTCGGCCAGTTCGGCCTGGACCTCCTTCTGGCGCGATTCGTCCTGCTTGAGTCCTTCAAGGAAGGTCTCGAGATGGTTCTCGTTGAGCTGGAGGCTGGCCTGGAAGCGCACGGCCTCCTCCTCCTCCTTGGCCAGGCGCTGCATGGCCTCCTGGATCTCCGTCTCCCTGCGGGCCAGGTCTGTCTGCAGGTGCTGGATGCGGTCCAGGCGGAGGCGTTCCTGGTTGCGCAGGTAGGTGAGGTAGCGGCCCTGCACGAGGTACTGCTCGAAGGAGGCGAAACCGGAGACCAGGCCCAGGTCGCCCAGGGGACCCAGGGCCTGCATCCACCGGACCTCCTTGCGCAGCTCGTCCCGGCGCTGGCGGATCTCCTTGCTGATCTCCTCCTTCTTGCGGGTGATGGACAGGACCTCCAGCTGGGCCTGGTCGCGCTTGAGGCGGGCCTGCTCGGCCTGGGCCCGGACCCGGTCGGCCTGGAGGGAGATGCCCTGCAGCTCCACCAGGACGCCCTTGCGCCGCTTCTTCAGGGCGGTGAGCTGCTGGTCCACGGCGGTGAGGGCCGCCTGGATCTCCGCCAACCGGCCCTTGACCTTGGACAGGTCCTGGGGCTGGGCGGGGGGTTCCTGGGCGCCGAGGAGGACGGCGGCGAGGAGCAGGCCGCGGGTTCGGCTCAAGCCTTGCTCCGCTTGGCGCCCTTGCCGGGCAGGAGGAGAAGGAGGGCGGCCAGGAGGATCGGCACGCCCAGGCTCAGGGGCAGGGCCTTCCAGGCGAAGGGGTCCGACGGCAGCTGGGAGCTCGGCAGGGCCCGGCCCAGGAAGGCCATGAGCTTCACGGCCGCCTTGGGGACGTCCAGGTCGCCCAGGAACTCGCCGCCCCAGGCCATGACCCCGCCCACGGACTGGAGCCCGAAGGCCAGGAGGATGGCGAGGCCGCGGTTGGACTTGAACAGGCAGCCCAGGGCGGCGGACCAGAGGAGCAGCTCCAGGCCCAGGAGGACGGCGTTGGTGTCGGCCAGCAGGACCGTGGGGGCCAGGGGGTTGCCCAGGAAGCGGTAGCTGGCGGCGAGGATGGGCAGCAGGGCGATCTGGCTGAGGAAGAGGCCATGGGCGAAGGCCATGGGGACGCCGATGCCCAGCCCCTTGAAGCGTTCGGGCCGGCTTCCGGACGCGAGCCATTCGTTGAGGGGGAAGATGCCGCCCAGGAGAATGACCGCCGGCACCACCGAGAAGATGAGCCGGCCGAGGAGGGCCGCGGCCCAGGCCTTGGGGTCGTCCGAGAGGAAACCCACCGGGATGCCCGACCCGAAGACCATGATCTGGGACCCGTCCCCTCCGAAGCCCTGGACGCCGCCCAGGACGATCCCCGCGAGCAGCAGGCAGATGCTGGTCCAAACGATCCTCAATCTCGAACTTCCGAAACGGTCCATGGTGTCTCCAGGGTGCACTGGGGGATTGTACTGCGAACTGCGGTCCGGCATGGAGCACGGCGAGGAGGATGCTTTCCCTTTCCCCCGGCCGGGGGGGGTGTATGTTGAGATGCCTATCAGGAGTGTCCATGGACGCCCAAGCCCTAACCCGTGACGCGCTGACCGCCTTCGCCCAAGCCAATCGGCAGGCATTCGAAGCCGAACTGAGGACCCTCGTGGAGATCCCGTCGGTGAGCAACGACCCGGAACGGGCGGGGGACATCCGCCGCTGCGCCGAGGCGGCGGTGGACCTCTTCCGCCGCAACGGGGGCGAGGCCGTGATCCTTGAGACCACGGGCAACCCCCTGGTCCTGGGCCGGTTCGGCGAGGACCCCGCCCTGCCGACGGTCACTGTCTACAACCATCTCGACGTCCAGCCCGCCAACGAGCCGGAATGGACCACGGCCCCGTTCCAGATGGAGATCGACGGGGACACCTACAAGGGCCGCGGCACCACCGACGACAAGGGGCCGGCCCTGGCCGCGTTCTTCGGGTGCCTTGCCGCCCGGGCGGCAGGAGTCCCCCTGAACATCCGGTTCCTCTGGGAACTGGAGGAGGAGATCGGCTCGCCCAGCTTCCAGGGCGGGCTCGAGAAGCACCGGGACCTCCTGGGGACCGATGCCATCGTGGTGAGCGACACCGTCTGGATCACCCGGGGCAAGCCCAGCACCCCCGCCGGTCTGCGGGGCCTCAAGGGCTTCCGACTGACCCTGGAGACCGCCGGCCACGATCTCCATTCCGGCGTGGTGGGCGGCGCCGCCCGCAACCCCCTCACGGAGCTCATGAGCGTGGTGGCCGCCATGGTCGACGGGCATACCGGGAAGGTGAAGATCCCCCATTTCTATCGCAAGGTGGCCAAGCCCTCCCGCAAGGAGCTCAAGGAGTGGGCCCGGTCCGGGTTCACCGTCGAGACCTTCCGCAAGGACCACGAGATCCACAGCCTGCGCACCGACCACCCCCTCAAGGTCATGAAGCGCATCTGGGGCAAGCCGACCATGGAGGTCCACGGGGTGGTGGGGGGCTACACGGGCCCGGGCATCAAGTCCGCCGTCCCGCCCCGGGCGGAGGTGAAGATGAGCTGCCGCCTGGTGCCGGACATGGACGAGGCCTCCACCTTCGAGCTGATCCGGAATTTCGTGGCGACCCACTTCCCGGACGTCGTGGTGCATGAGGAGCACGGCCTGGCCCCGTTCAAGGGCCATGTGACCGGCCCCTACGCCGAGGCCGTCAAGGACGCCTACGCCTTCGCCTTCGGCGCGCCCTGCTGCTTCACCCGGGAGGGGGGCTCCATCGGGGCCGTGAAGACCATGGAGGACGTCCTGGGCTGCGAAGTCTATTTCCTGGGCCTCAGCCTGCCCTCCCACGGCTACCACGCCCCCAACGAGAACTTCGACTGGGAGCAGGCCTCCGGGGGGATCGCGGCCTTCGCCCGGTACTTCCAGACCGTCAGCGGCATCTGATCCCGGGTCGCGGGATCGGGCTTCCCATGGGAAACTCGTTCCCATGGAGGCATGCGCGTGAAGCTCGTCATCTGGGATTTCGACGGAACCCTGGCGGATACCCGCCCCATCATCGAGGCGGGCATGGACCACGCCCTCCAGGTCCTGGGTCTCCCCGGCTCCGTGCGCGATGAATGGCTTAAATATGTAGGGCTGCCCGTGGAGGAGGGGATCCAGAGGACCTTCGGCCCCCTGGGCCTGGCCCTGGAAACCGTCCTGCCTGCCTACCGAACGTTCAAGCATGCCGAGCACGAGCACCTCATCAAGGGCTTCGACGGCATCACCGAGCTCCTGGCGACCCTCCACGGCAAGGGGATCCTCCAGGCCATCGCCTCCAGCAAGCGGGGCGAACCCCTCCGCCGCCAGGTGGCGGCCCTCGAGTGGGCCCCCTACTTCCATCCCCTGATCACCCCCGACGACGTGCGCAACGCCAAGCCGGACCCGGAGAGCATCCTTCTGATCCTCGCCCAGCTGGGCGTGGACCCCGCCTCGGCGGTCATGGTGGGGGACACCCCCTTCGACCTGGAGATGGCGCAGCGGGCCGGGGTCCGCAGCGTGGCCGTGGGCCACGGCTTCTATGACGAGAAGGCCCTGGCCGCCCTGGAGCCCATGGGCTACGCCCCCGACGTCGCGGGGCTCGCGGACATCCTCCTGGCCTGGAGCGAGGCATGACCCTCACCCACCTCGATCCCGAAGGCCGTCCCCGCATGGTGGACGTCTCCCCCAAGGCGGTCACCCGCCGCCGGGCGGTGGCCGCGGGATACCTGGCCCTGGGGGAGGACTGCGCCCGGGCCCTGGAATCCGGGGGCGGCCCCAAGGGTGACCCCTGGTCCGTGGCCCGCATCGGCGCCATCACCGGGGCCAAGCGCACCGGGGACCTGATCCCCCTGGCCCACCCCCTGGCCCTGGAGGCCGTCACGGTGGAGCATCGCTGGGATCCGGCCCTGCGCCGGGCCTGGCTGCGGGTGGAGGTGTCCGTGGAGGGACGCACCGGGGTCGAGATGGAGGCCCTCACCGGGGTCAGCCTCGGTCTCCTGGTCCTCTATGACATGTTGAAGGCCGTGAGCCACCGCATGGAGGTGGGCCCGGTCCGGCTCCTCCTCAAGGAGGGGGGACGGCGCGGCCGGATCGCCGAAACCTGGGAAGATTGTCCGTGGCAAGAATGATGCCGTGATTTTCCACCCTTCGGCTGACTGCCGCTGATTGCCATGAAATTCAAGCCTGATGGGCAAAACATCCTCCTCCCGGGGATGTAAACGGAACGCATTTTCGTTTGCCATGCCGGATACCCCTGGCTAGGATCAGAAGTTCCAAAGTCCACCATGGGTTCAACCCCAAGGAGGGTTGTCAGCATCCCGAACCAGATCGCGCACCAGCATGAGGAGACCCCATGCGCCGCTCCATGCTCGCCATTGCCATCGCCGTCTCAGGAATTTGCGGAAGCCTCCAGGCCTCCAGGACCGTCCACGCCGGCACCCACAAGGTGCGCCGGGGGGAGACCGCGGCCCGCATCGCCCGGGACAACGGCATCTCCCTTTCCCAGCTTGAAGCCATCAACCCCAAGCTGAACCTCGCCAAGCTTTCAGTTGGGACGATCCTCAAGGTCAAGGCGACGGGGCCCGCGGCCCTCCACGCCGCCCAGCGGACCACGGCGCCCATGGCGCCCCTGCCCGCGACCCCCGAGCCCGGACCCACCTCCTTCACGCACCTGGAACGGATCCTGCCCGTGCAGGTCCGGGAAGCCGCCGACGCGGCCCCGGCGGACGGGGACGCCCGCCCCGTGCTCGCGGACCTCAAGCCCGTCCTGCCCCCGGCAGGGGATGCGGCCCCCGCGGAAGTCCCCGCGGAAGGCTTCGATCCCGCCGACCCCGCCCACCTCGACCTGCTCTGGCCCGTGGAGACCCGCACCGTGAGCTCCGCCTGGGGTCCCCGCATGCGTTCCAAGACCGTCAAGGTCAAGGCCCACCGCCGCCGGGTCCGCTACCAGGGCAGCCATAAGGGCGTCGACCTCACCGCCCCCACCGGGACCACGGTCTTCGCCGTCCTGGACGGCAAGGTCATCGCCTCCGGGAAGCAGAAGGGCTACGGCAACTACGTCATCCTGGACCACGGCAACGGCGTCACGACCCTCTACGGCCACCACAAGCGCAACTTCGTCACCGCGGGCGAGATCGTCCACCGGGGCCAGAAGATCGCCGAGGTGGGCCGCACCGGCAACGCCACCGGACCCCACCTCCACTTCGAGCTCCGGCTGGATGGCGCCGCCCAGAATCCCCTGCCGATGCTCAACGACGTGGAAGAGATCCCGGCGGAGCAGATGGCCCAGAACCGGGCCGCGGTGGCCCCCAAGACGAGACGTTGATTTTTCAAGAACCTTGGCACCCTTCGAGGCATACGATTCTAGGGGCCTCTCTGCGTAATTGGAGAGTCCTCTCCAATTAGGTGGGCCTCTCCGGGGGCGAGCCAATTTGTCATTGCCATGTTAGGCTTGGCCTTTGTGCGGTTGTTCGAGGTGATCATGGTCGTACGTCCTTCCGGGTTGCGCGCATGCGCGGCCATGCTGATTTCTGCGGTCGTCCTGTGCGCGGGCCTGGGGTGCCACAAGTCCTCCTCGTCCTCCACCTCGACGTCCACGACCCTGACCGTGACCGGCAAGGTGACCTTCACCCGCATCCCCATCCACCGGGATGCCGCCGGCGTTCCCACCGGCCTCGAGACGGACTCCTCCACGTTCGTGACGACCTACATCAGCCGGGGTCTGGCGCTCCGCTTCTTCCAGCTGCGCCCCCAGGTCAATCCCGACTACACCACCACCTATGTCTGGACCCAGGTCGCCGCCGCCACCACGGACACGGACGGAAAATATACCGCCACTGTTCCCAAGGATTACGAAACATTCGCCGAGATTTCCGCCCAGATCACGGAACCGGTGTCGCCTTCCTCCACGGTCAACATCGTCTCGGACCCCCAGGGCGTCTACAGCCAGAAGCTGATCACCGACCGCACCACCTACGTGATCCGCAAGGCCCTGGACGGCACCGTCTCCACCACGGACGCGGTGCACAGTTCCATGGCGACGGCCGACACCACCCTGGACTGGGCGGTGGGGCTCAACGACCCGTGGCTCGTCGTGCCCCCCAAGTGGTGGTCTCCCGCCAAGAGCACCTTCACCTACCCGGAAACGGTCGCCGCCGGCAGCCGGATCCTGGGCATCCTGGACAGCTGCTACGAGTTCGCCACCACCTTCGGCAACGTCGTGCCCGCCAGCAGCGCGGCGACGCTGGACCTGCACTACCGTCCGGGGCTGACCACCCGCCGCGGGACGTTCATCGAGTTCAATGCGCAGGCCTTCCCCAAGGCCTTCGACGGCCTCTCCTTCCATTACCTGGGTTCGGTTTCGGCCGGGGGTACGGTGGACGGCGTCGCCCAGGGTGACGACGCCTTCGACACCGGCGTCCTCTATCCCCTGCTCGGCCGGGCCACCATCTACGGCCAGCGCAAGACGAACATCATCCCCACGGGGTACCCCGCCACCAGCCTCGCCCCCGACCTCGCCCTCATCGAAGGCTTCGGGGATGTCATGGCGGCGGCCCTCCAGAAGCACCCCTATCTGCCTGCTGGTCCGTCTGGAAACCGCTACGGGACCCTGAGGGACATCCGTGACCTCAGCGCCCTCCCGGCCTCCCAGATCGGGCCCTTCTCCGCGCCGGCCATCTCGGCGCTCACCTGGGAGCTGATCCTCCATGCCCAGGGACTCCCCACGCCCGGTACCAAAACCGACTGGGACAAGATCGCCGCCCTGGACATGTACCGCCTCTACGTCGGCCTCAACCCCACCACCACGGTGGGCACCGCCACGGTCGTCGTGGACACCGTGAGCATCTACACCCAGCTCGCGCGCCTCCAGGAGAGCAAGGCGAGCACCGACGCCCTCGACCTGAAGACCCTCTTCACGGACGCCTACCTCGTCCCGATCTGCGCGCGGTTCAACATCCCCTGGACCACCGCCGCCGATGCCATCCTCCCCAAGTACACGACGAACTGGGGCATCGATCCCAACACCCTGTTCTCCCCCCTGCCCACCGCCACCTTCACCATGTCCGGGGCCACGAAGATCAAGCGCTACTACCTGGATGACAACGGCCTCGAGCAGTCCGTGGACTACTACCCCAACAACTCCCATGGCGAGGTCGCCTACACCCTCTTCGCCATGAGCCTCGACGCCACGTACAACCTCAAGGCCAAGACCGTCCCCGACCTGCCCGCGGGCGCCGCCATCGAACTGGTGCTGGACGGCAACCTGCTGGAGCCCAAACTGTTCACCCCCGGGGGCGCCACCTCCTTCCCGCTGACCCTCAAGGGTTCGGCGGATCTGACCACCCCGACCTACCACTCCTTCCGCATCCGCATGTTGAGCCCGACGACCCTGGTCTCCGACACCCAGGTCACCGTCCAATTGGAGAAGACGAACTGATGAATATCCAAGCTGCGCTGGAAACCCTCCGGGGCCGTGCCCCGTTTGTTCCGGAACTCGCCCTCGTGCTGGGCTCGGGGCTGGGCGCCCTGGCCGATTGCGCCGAAGCCAAGGCCGGCGTCTCCGTCCCCTTCACGGACCTGGGTTTCCCCGCCCAGACCGTCCAGGGCCACCAGGGCAAGCTCATCTTCTGCGAGCTGGAGGGCCGCAAGGTCGTTCTGCAGGCTGGTCGCTTCCATTTCTATGAAGGCAACCCCATGTCCCTGTGCACGGCGCCCATGCGGATCCATGCGCGCCTAGGCGTCAAGGCCGTGGTGCACACCAACGCCGCGGGCGCGGTGAACGCCGGCTTCAAGGTGGGCCAGCTGATGGTCATCACCGACCACATCAACCTCATGGGCACCAACCCCCTCATCGGCCCCAACCAGGATCCGGGTCCCCGGTTCCCCGACATGACCGCCGCCTACGATCCCGCCATCTCCGCCCAGATCCTGAAGGCCGCCGCGGCCCTGGGCCAGGACGTCCAGAAGGGCACCTACCTGGCCGTCACCGGACCGAGCTTCGAGACGCCGGCCGAGATCCGGGCCTTCCGTACCCTGGGCGCCGACGCCGTGGGCATGAGCACCGTTCCCGAAGTCATCGTGGCCCGCCACGAGGGCATGAAGGCCGCGGGCATCTCCTGCCTGTGCAACATGGCCGCCGGCATGCTGCCCCAGCCCCTCACCCACCAGGAGGTCCTGGAGGCCGGGGCCGCCGCCGCCGCCAATTTTGAAGCCCTGGTGCGCGCCTTCCTGCGGGATCTCGCACTCTAGAGGGTGCATTAGCCCTATCCTTAGCGGATGAAGCTGACGCTTGCGATGATCGTCAAGGACGAGGAGGCCCACCTCGGGCACTGCCTCGATTCGGTGCGGGGCCTGGTGGACGAGATGATCGTCGTCGACACCGGCTCCACCGACGCCACGGCGGACCTGGCCCTGGGCCGGGGCGCCGAGGTGCACCGGTTCGCCTGGACCGGGGACTTCTCCCAGGCCCGCAACGCCAGCCTCGACCATGCCACCGGCGACTGGGTGCTGGTGCTGGACGCGGACGAGGCCGTGGACGCCCTGGACCACGGGCGCATCCGCGAGGCCTGCGCCCGGGAGGGCGCCGAGGCCTACCGGGTGCTCATCCGCAGCTACCTGCCCGACGGGGCCTACACGCTCATGGAGAGCCAGGCCAAGGCCAACCCCGGAGGCTACGGGGAAGGCGCCGCCTTCGCCCATTGCGGCGACACCCGCGCGGTTCGGCTCTTCCGCAGGCACCCCTGGGTCCGGTTCGAGAGCCGCATCCACGAGATGGTGGACCCCTGCTTCCGTGAGCACGGGCTGGCCATGCCCGACCTGGACGCGGTGATCCACCACTACGGCTTCACCCTGGCCCCCCGCGTGGAGGCCAAGAAGCCCGTCTACCTCGATCTGGCCCGCAGGGACGCCGAGGACCATCCCCGCGACCCGCAGCGCCTCTTCCACCTCCTGATCCAGGCGGCGGCCGCCGCGGAGTGGGGCCTGGCCTTGGAGACCGCGGACCGGTACCGCTCCCTGGCGCCCGGCGCATGCGTCCCCCCCACGGTGCTCCTCGTGCGCGCGACGGCCTTGCAGCGCCTGGAGCGCCACGAGGACGCGGTCCGTGCCTTCCGGGAACTCCTGAAGGCCGATCCGGGAAGCGTTCCCGCCGCCGGGGGCCTGGGGGTCTCGCTGGAACGTCTGGGGCGCCGGGAGGAGGCGCGGGGAATCCTTGAGGGCTGCCTGCGCGACCGTCCCGACTACACCACCACCTACCTGGACCTGGCCGATCTGCAGGTGCGGGCCGGTGACCCCGCCGCCGCACGGCGGGTGCTCGCCCGCGGCCTGGGCGCCTGCCCC
>DBME01000279.1 GCA_002298155.1 Holophagaceae bacterium UBA706
GCGAGTCTGACCCCCGGGTTGGAACCTCACCAACGTTGGAATTGAAAAGCGGCTCTGGGCCCCAACGCCAAGAGCATCCATCGGCCCAGAGCCGCTTTTCAATTCCAACGACCCGGCGGCGCGATCGGTGGGCCTTGAACGCCTACGAATCCGCTTGACGCTTCCCGGGTTTGACCCAAACTAACACCTGGGAGGTGTGAGTATGACGTCAGCGCTGTACGGAGCTGGTGCCGAATACGCGCTCCATTCCCTCCTGATCCTCGCTTCCCGCCAGGAACCCGTCAGCGTCCGGGACCTGGCCACCTACCAGCAGATCCCGGAACGGTTCCTCGGCAAACTCTTCACGCGCCTCAAGGCCGCCGGGATCGTGCAGGGGACCGAAGGCATCCATGGCGGGTTCACCCTGGCCCGCCCCGCCGGCGAGATCGCCGTACTCCAGGTCCTGGAGGCCGTGGATCCGGAGCGGGCGCTTTTCGCCTGCGCCGAGATCCGCCGGAACTGCGCCCTGTTCGAGGAACGCCCCCCCGAATGGGCCGTCTCGGGCCCGTGCCGCATCCACGCCTTCATGCAGGATGCGGAACGCAAGCTGAAGGAGGTGCTCGCCTCCAAGACCATCGCCGACCTCGTCTGCGAGCTGGGCTGCAAGGTCCCCAAGGCCTTCAATGACGCGTCGGCGGCGTGGTTCCATGACCAGAGGCGCTCACGCCGCAGTCCCGCCCGGGAGCCCTCGGGCTCCTGAAACCGCGGATACCAGCCACAGCGCCCCCAGGCGCGCCACGACCCTTACCCCCAACCCCCCGTCAACCACGGGCGGCCTTCGGCCCGCCCCCACCAAGGAGATGCGCCATGCATCAGCGTCTGGACTACTTCGCCACCTCCGCGAAATTCTTCAAGAGCTACCTCGAGTTCAACAATCTCGTCCACGGCGAGCCTTCCCTCAAGGAATTCGCGGACCTGGTCACCGTGCGGGCCTCGCAGCTCAACGGCTGCGCGTTCTGCGTGGACATGCACGTGAAGGAGGCCCGCATCCACGGGGAGCGGGAGCTCCGCCTCCACCACCTGGCCATCTGGCGTGAATCCGGCCTGTTCACCCCCCGTGAGCGCGCCGCCCTGGCCTGGACGGAGGCCCTGACCCGCCTGGATCCCCACGGTGTTTCGGACGAGATCTACGAAGCCGTCCACAGCCAGCTCAGCGAGCAGGAGATGTCGGACCTGGGCTTCCTGATCATCGCCATCAACGGCTGGAACCGCCTGTGTGCAGCCTTCCGCACCACGCCGGGCTCCTGTGACGCGGCCTTCGGGCTCGACAAGGCCGGGCTGAACTGAACTGCCGCCTCGCCGGGGAAAAGGGTTGTTTATTTACAACCCGGGGTCATGATGGATGGATCCTTCAGCGGAGCCGATCATGCCCCTCCCCGGCAAAGCCCTCTTCCGGGCCTTCGCGGCAACCCTCTCCCTGGGCCTCCTGACCCTGGGCTGCGGCGGCGGGGCTTCGGGCCCCGACACCCCGCCCACCCCCAAGGACATCCTCACCGCCCTCCGGGACGCGCCGGGCGTGCAGTCCGTGCAGGAGGTCACGGGAGGCCCGGATGCAGCCTACGTCACCACCGGCGTGCGCTGCTTCGAGGGCACCTTCAGCCAGGCCACGGACCACTTCGGCTCAGGCGCGGGCACCTTCGCCCAGTACTTCTACGTGGTCTACCGCTCCGCCACGGCTCCCGTGGTGCTGCACACCACCGGCTACGGCTGCGAAGGCGCCCTCTGGGAGGAGGAGCCGACCCTTCTGCTCAACGCCAACCAGATCACGGTGGAGGAACGGTTCTTCCAAAGCTCGGTGCCGTCCTCCCATGACTGGACCAAGCTCGACATCCGCCAGGCCGCGGCCGACCACCACGCCATCGTCCAGGCCCTGAAGCCCCTGTTCTCCGGAAAGTGGATGAGCACGGGCATCAGCAAGGGCGGCATGACGTCCGTGTACCACCGGCGCTTCTACCCCGCGGACGTGGACGCCACCCTCGCGTACGTGGCGCCCAACATGTCGGGCGATCCGGACGCGCGCTTCGTTCCGTTCGTGGCCGCCCGCGGCGGAACCGCCACGGCAGCGGCCCTGCATGCCTGGCAGCAGGCGGTGTTCGACAACTGGGACGCGGTGAAGGCCCTCCTGGTCGCCGACATGGCCAGCCACAGCCGGACCACGGCCCTGCTGGGCGCCGACAAGACCCTGGAGCTCGCCGTGGTGGAGGTTCCCTTCACCATCTGGCAGTATTCCGACGCCACCCTGGCCGCCCAGGTCCCCGGGCCTGGCGCCACACCCGAGCAGCTCTACGCCTTCATGAACCAGGTCTACCATGTCGTCGGCGGCATCTACCGCGACTGGGACGACAGCGCCTTGCAGTACTTCCAGGCCTTCTACTACCAGGCCGGAACCCAGCTCGGCTATCCGGAGGTGGACTACAGCTTCACCGGCATCCCCTATCCGGGCCTGGACGTGCCTTCCACCTACCCCCCCCTGGGCGTGACGGAAACCTTCGACGCCTCCGCCATGGCCGACATCCAGGCCTGGGTCGGCTCCTCGGCGCAGCGGATGATCTTCCTGTACGGCGAGAACGACCCTTTCACCGCCGCGGCCTTCCAGGTCACGGACACCGCCGCCGCCCGGGGAAACCACCTCTACGTCGTCCCCGGCGGCAACCACCGGTCCCGCATCGCCGACATGCCCAACGCCCAGCAGAGGGAACTCCTGGACCTCCTCTCCACCTGGCTGGGAGTCCCGCCGATCACGATGGTTGCCCCGAAGACCCTCGTGAAGCGCACCCTGACCCGGGTTCCCCACATGGTCCCCTGAGGCCCTCCAAGGCCGCACCCAACCCGCATTGCCCCTCAAGTTATTCGTTGTTAATTCTTCGTCCGAATCGCAGTTCCAACGTTTCGGGAGATTTTTCCCACGCTTCAAGGCATTTCCCTCCTTCCCCCCTCCCCGCAATGGCAAAATATGTTCACGAATGCACCCGATCTCCGTGGACCTGAACCTGCCCGGTCCGTATGGGGCAGGCTTCAGGCCATCACGCCGGACTCCACCACCCAAGGCTAGGAGGACGCCATGCCCCGACTTCTGCCCCCCCTCGTCATGCTCCTCCTCCTTGTGGCCTGCCAGAAGCCCAAGGCCACCTACGAGGTGAGGACGGAATCCACGCCCAGCCCCGCCACCCTCGTGCTGGACGGTCGCAAGCTGGGCAGCACCCCCATCACGATCCACCTGGAACACCCCGAGGACATCGCCAAGGTCCGGGCCCAATTCGAGGGCCATGATCCCATCGAACAGCGCATCCGCTTCCTGCCCGACGACAAGGTCGAACTCATCTTCCTCTTCGGCGAGGGGCGTTCGCCCATGGCGAAGGCCCTGGGCCTGGCACGCATCCTGGTATTCGAGTACGCCGCGGGCCTGACCTTCGACGTGAACAAGTGGGACCTCAAGGTGGGCACCCTGCCCCTCCTCCAGCGTCAGGCCGGCCTGCTCAACTCGTCCTTCAAGGACATCAAGATCCAGGTCTGCGGCCACACCGACAGCACCGGAACCCAGGAACAGAACCTGGAACTCTCCATCCAGCGGGCGCGGGCGGTGATGGACTACCTCGTCACCCAGGGCGTCGCCCGCGAACGCATCGTCCCCATGGGTTTCGCCGCAGCCTATCCCCTGGCCCCCAACGCGACGGAGGAGGGACGGAGCCAGAACCGCCGTACCGAAATCGTCCTGGGCATGTGAGTCCATGAAACCCGTGAACCAACGCCCGAATGGCGCTTCCGTATGGCTTCCCACGGCGCTCACCGTCCTGGGGCTGGGGGTTTCCGCCTGGGGCCTGGCCCTGCATCAGAGCGTCACGGGATTCCTAGGGCTGGGCATGATCCTGACGGGCTGGATCGGGCTGTACGCCACCTTCGCCGCGGCGAAGACCCGGGAAGCCCGCCTCGCGGAGATGAACCGGGCCCTGGACGAGCAGGTGCAGGCCCGCACCCTCCGTCTCATGCAGACCATCGGCGATCTGGAATCCTTCAACCGGATGGTCACCCATGACCTCAGCTCGCCCCTCACGGCCATGATCGCGACCCTCGAGACGCTGGACGGCACGAGCGCCCCGGACCTGACCCGGTCCCGCCTGGACATCCTGGCCGGATGCGTCGCCCGCATGCGGAGCCTCATCGAAGGGCTCCAGGAACTCGCCCTCATCTCCGGCCGGCTCCCCACCGTCAAGGAAGTGGACGTGTCGCAGTACGCCGACCTCGTGTTCCGCCACCTCCAGGTCAAGGACCCCGACCGGGACGTGCGGTGGACCGTCGACCCCGGACTGGCGGTGTTCGGGGATCCCAACCTCATCCACATCGCCCTGGAGAACCTCCTGGGGAACGCCTGGAAATACACCGTCAGCCGGACACCCTCCCGGATCCACGTGCGCCGCGGGAAGGGTCCCGGCAGGACCATCGAGATCCAGGACAACGGCATCGGGTTCGACATGGCCAAGGCCGACGCGCTGTTCCAGCCCTTCAAGCGTCTCCATGCGGATCCCATGATCCCCGGGCACGGGATCGGCCTTTCGATCGTCAAGCGGGTGATGGAGAAGCACGCGGGCCGCGTTTCCGCCGAATCCCTCCTGGGCCAGGGCGCCATCTTCCGCCTGGAGTTCCCGGACCGGCTGGAAGCGGATGCCAGGGAGGGACGCCCTTGATCTGGCCCAGGAAACCTGGGTGCCGCTACGCGTAGACCCCCTGCATTTGCGGGGGTCGATGGCCACCCCTGAGACCTTTCAGGGAGCGGCAGGGAACTCCACGGCCGTGGCCACCGAGGTCTCGATGGGGATCCCCTGGGCATCCAGCCCCGGCTTGAAGCGGTAGCGCAGCGCCACCGCCCGCGCGGCCTCCGCGCAGGCGGGATCCACGGAGGACATCACCCGGCAGCTTTTCACATGGCCGTCCTCGGCCACCACCACCATGACGTTCACCGTGGCGCCGGCGCAGCCCGCCGCCGGCGACGGGGAGACCGGGTCGCCCAGGAGTTGGGGGTAGGTCACCGCTCTTCGCGGGACCGGTGCCGCTTCACGGGCGGCGCCCGGGGGCGGCCCGGAAGGAGCCCTTGGCGCTGGAGGTTCCTTCTCCGGCACCGTCACCACCGGGGGCGGAAGGGGCTTGACCTCGGCAGGGCGGGGGCGTTCGCGCCGGCGGTCGACCAGGAGGAACGCCAGCGCCGCGGCGGCCAGGGCCGTGCCCAGCCCCAACACCAGCCTCCCGCGCCCGGCACGCCGCGGCAGGTTCGCCGTGCCTTCCTCGGCCACCAGGTGCCAGGTCCGACTCTCCTCCCGCGCCGCTGCCGGCCCCAGGGCGGGCAGCGCCTTGCGGATGAGGGGGAACCGCCCCGCGCAGGTGAGCGGCTGCTGCCAGGAGATCCCGGCCTCCGTGCAGACCCGCAGCAGCTCGGCGCGCATTTCCGCCGCGCTGCTCCAGCGTTCCTTGCGGTCCCGGCACAGGGCCTTCATGATCAGGGCCGCCAGTTCGGGGTGCAGGGTGGGGCAGACCGCCGAAAGCGGGTCAGGATCGTTGTTCAGCCGGAGCATCAGGGTGCTCAGCACGTTGTCGGCCTTGAAAGGGAGACGGCCCGTGACGGCCTTGTAGAGGGTCACGCCCAGGGAGTAGAGGTCGGAGCGCGGATCGACGCCCTCACCCAGGGCCTGTTCAGGCGCCACGTAGGCGGGCGTCCCCAGGAGCTGGCCCGTGCGGGTGTCCAGGGGGTTCTCCATGATCTTGGCGATGCCGAAATCGGCCAGGAAGGGCCGGCCTTCGGGGTTGAACAGGATGTTGGCGGGCTTGATGTCCCTGTGGATCACGCCGCGGGCGTGGCTGAAGGCCAGGGCGTCCAGGATCGGGATGGCCACCTGGGCCAGCATGGGTCCGTCCAGCAGGACGCCGGCGTCCAGGATCTTGGCCAGGGTGGGGCCGTCCACCAGCTGCATGGAGTACCACTTGCCTCCTTCATCCTCTCCGAATTCGTAGATGCGCACGATGCGGGGATGGTCCAGGGAGGCGGCGACCCGCGCCTCCTGGGAGAAGCGCCGGGAGCTGTCCTGGTCCATGAACGGATCGGAGAGGATCTTCAGGGCCTCCCGGCGGTGAAGGGAGCGGTTCTCCACCTCCAGCACCATCCCCCCGCCCCCCTCGCCCAGCAGGGCGATGAAGTCGAACTTGTCGGCAAGCCGCTCCACCATCTGGGCGAGCTGCAGATCCGAATGGGAACCGTTCACCACGGGGACACCCTCTGGGCGTTTGATCGATTGAACCATGATGGCACCCTTCCCCGCCTGCCGGAACGCGGCACCCCCATCCTGCCCCCGGAACAGCCGGCGCCTGGAGGCCCCGGATCCGCATGCACGGAAAGCTATCCCCCCCGGCCAATTCGATATATATTTCTTGAATGGCCACCCCGTGGTCGCGAACCCGCCTCCGTGAAGCGTGCCGGATGCGAGGGACGCAGGGTTCGGCCCTTTGGCCGGCCCTCGGATCCAATCCCCTCCCAGAAGGAGTCTGTCCGTGAAGAAGCCTATCCTCGCCGTGCTGGGCGCCCTGGCCCTCGTCTCGCCCCTTTCCGCGCAGCTCATCAGCCAGGGCAGGACCCTGACCTGGTCCACCAACACGGGGCAGACCGGTTCCCTGCGCATCGCCAACGTGAGCGGGCCGTACTTCGAAGCGGAGCAGACCAACGAGAAGAACCGCTCCGCCGGCGTCATCCGCCTCTACGGCGCCGTGCTCGACAACGGCCGGAAGGTGGTCCTGATCAATGCCAGCCCCTGGAAGGAAGTGTGGGAAGGCTCCCTGTCCGACCACGAGATCACGGGCAACCTGGTGGTGGGCACCGCCCGGTTCACCTTCCGGATCACCGAGCCCGTGGCCGCGGGGCCCCGGAATCCCTTCGTCGAAGGCAAGACCATGAAATGGTCCACGGGCGCGGGCCAGAGCGGCATCATGCGCGTGGTGGCCTCCTCGGGCTCCACGTTCACGGTGGAACAGAAGAACGACCGTAACCCCGCCGCGGGCCTCACCCGTTTCGAGTGCGAGTTCAGGGACGGCAAGGTCATCCTCGTGAACAAGCAGTGGCATGAGACCTGGGAAGGCACCTGGGCCAACGGCAAGGTCACCGGCAAGATCAACGGCAGGACCGAGTTCACCATCTCCGAATAACCTGCCGCCGCAGGCGGTCTGCGTCGCCCGCGGCACGACGGGCCTTTGCGCCCATGCCGTGATCCAGCGAGGAGCTCCCATGTGGTTCATTAGTTCCGCCCCGCATCGCCGTCTTTCGGCCGCCATGCTATGCATGGGTCTCTGGGGGCTGGGCCTGAACGCTCGCACTGGGCCAGATACCCGTCCGGCACTCTTCCTCGCCATCGACGGCAACAGCCTTCCCAAGGCCCAGGCCGCCATCGCGGCCGGGGCTGACGTCAACGAGGTGTTCGAGAAGGACACCATGCTGTGCCGGGCCATCGCGGCCAACCGCATCGATATCGCCAGGCTCATCATCCAGTCCCCCAAGGTGGATGTGAACAAGCGCGGCACCTACGTCGACGGCTTGAACAACGAGTGGGAGCGCACTGCGCTCATGATCGCCGCCAAGCGCGGCTTCACGGAGCTGGTGGACCTTCTCCTGGACAAGGGCGCCGACATCAATGCCAGGGACCGCGCGAACGGTTCGCCCCTTGAACGGGGCAGCACGGCTCTGATCCTTGCGGCCGCGGGCGATCACCTGGACACCGTGCAAGCCCTGTTCAACCACCCGAGGAAACCCGACCTCAACCTGCGCGACCGGGATGGCGACACCGCCCTCTGGCAGGCTTCCGACAACGAGAACCTCGAGATGGTGAAATTTCTCCTGGGCAAGGGCGCCAAACCCAACGTCCCGGACGCTGCCGGAAGATCGGTGATCACCACCACCTTCCTGCACAAGACCTTCGACGTACTGGACCTCCTCGTGGCCAAGGGCGCCGATATCAACCTCGCCAGCAGCCGCGAGATGACCCCGCTCATCGAAGCCATCCTGAGCAACCACACGAAGCAGGACCTCGTCTTGCGGTGGCTTGGCCATTTCCTCGCCTTCAAGCCGAAGGTGGACCTGCGGCCGACCACGGGCGATGTTGGCGGGGATTCGGCCCTGACGCTGGCTTCGCGCTTCGGGTTCATCGCGGCCATCAACCTGCTCCTGGATCACGGCGCCGATATCAACCTGCCCTCCATCGCGGCAGGCCGGACCCCCCTTGCCACCGCCGTGGTCGGCAAGCAGGTGGAGGCCGCCAGGGCCCTCATCAAGCGCGGCGCCAAGACGGAGCTGGCGGACACGAGTTCCCACACCCCCTTGCTCCTGGCCGTGCTCCAGGCGGACCCGGACATGGTGCGGGCCCTGGTGGAGGCGGGAGCCCGCACCGACACCAAGGCGCCCGGTCACGCCTTCACCCCCCTGGTGGCCGCCGCCGGTAACCTGGATCCCACCCGGCATTCCGCCTGCCTGAAGATCATCCGTATCCTGCTGGACGGGAAGGCCGACATCAACTTCGGGGCCTCGGACGGCAGGACGCCCCTCATCGCCGCCGCCGCGAGCACGGACCCGGCCCAGGGGCTGGAGACGGCCACCCTGCTCCTGGACCGCGGCGCCTCCGTGGACACCGCCAACACCAAGGGCGAGACGCCCCTGATGCTGGCCGCCGGCAACGGCAACGAGAAGGTGGTCAAGCTCCTTCTGAAGAAGGGGGCCGACGTCCAGGTGAAGAGCGGCGCCGGCGAGACCGCCATGAACTTCGCCCTGCGCTCCGGCCAGCGCGGCGTCATCACCCTCCTGGAGGCCAAGGGCGCCAAGCCCGGGACGCCCGCAGCCCTGCCCCAGGTGGTGGTCAAGGACCTGATCGGCACCTGGGTGGGCCAGCAGGACGGCATGCCCCAGGCGATCTTCAACCTGACCCTGAGGAAGGACGGCACCTTCGACTTCTTCTCCCGTTTCACGCCCGAGACCCTGAAGAAACTCCCCAAGGGTTCCGTGAACCCCGTCATCGCCGCCCAGAAGGGCACCTACACCCTCAAGGGCGACATCCTCGTGCTGAACATCACCGGAGCGGCGCCCTTCACGCGGCACTGGAAGCTCGAGAGCGGCGTGCTGGTGCTGGACAACATCATCCGGCTCAAGCGCGGGAAGTAGGTCCGAGGGCGCGCCGGACGCAGCGATGGAGGATCGGCGTTCCCGACCCGGCCGGCCTCAGACCAAGCCACCACCCATCGCAAGGTCCGGCGCGCGCACCACGATGCGGGCGGTTGCCAGCCTGAAGTCCTCGAACAAGCCCCGGGCCACCCCCTGCAGATCCGGCGGGACCTTCCGGCAACGGGCCCAGGCCTGCTTCACCAGGCGGATACGGTAGGCTTCCAACTCGGGAAGATGGCTGCGCCCCTCGGTCCAGGTCCTCCGCACCTGCGCCTCCAGGTCCCTGCGCAGAAGGTCCAGGCGGTCCCGGAACCGCTCCAGGCGAAGCAGGCCGTCCGTGATGGTGATGAAATGATGGCCCTTCACCGCCATGGCGATGATCTCCGCGATCATCCGGGGCCGGATGGCCATGGCCCTGGCCAGGAAGGACACGTACGCATAACCGTAGCGGCTGAAGATCTGCCGCCCGAGGGAATGGAACAACGCGCGCACTTCCATGATCCCCACGCTCCGGCACATGGCCTTGGCCGGCCGCATGCGCCGCAGGAGCTTCAGGCAGCGCGCGAAATAGTGGCTCGGCGTATAGAGTTCGCGGAGAACCCGCTTGTAGCCCTCCCGCAACGACACCGCCTCCATGCGCGGCACGAAATTGAGCGCAAGATCGTGCGTATTGTTCCCGCCGCTGGAGTCGCCCAATAGCCGCCCTTCCGCTGCCAAGCGGGCATGGAGCCGTGTCTTCGGCAGGGCCGTGAGCAGACCGACCATGGCGGTGGGAATACCCGCATCCTGGATGAAGCGGATCTGCCGGTCGAAGATGTCGGCGCCGTCCTCGTCGAACCCGACGATGAATCCCCCGGCCACCTCGATGCCCTTCCCCTGGATGGTGCGCACGCTTTCCAGCAGGTCGGCCCGGACGTTCTGATGCTTGCTGATCGCCTTCAGGGTCGCTGCGTCCGGCGTCTCGATCCCCACGAAAACCATGTTGAAGCCCGCGGCCACCATGGCGTCCAGCAGGGGCTCGTCGGCGGCCAGGTCGAGGCTGGCTTCCGTGAAGAAGTCGAAGGGATGCCCATGCTGCTCCTGCCACCGGGCCAGGGCCGGCAGTAGGCGCCGGACCTCCGTGCGGTTCCCGATGAAGTTGTCATCCACCACGAACAGGGATCCACTCCAGCCGTTCGCCAGGAGCAGGTCCAGCTCCGCGATGAATTGGGCGGGGCTCTTGGTGCGGGGCCGATGGCCGAACAAGGAAACGATGTCGCAGAACTCGCAGTCGTGCGGGCACCCCCGGGAATACTGCAAGGCCGCTCCGGCGTAGTGCCTGCGCGCCGCCAGGTCATAGCGCGGCGCGGGCGTGGCCGCGAGGTCGGGATGGCCCGGATCATCATAGCGGTGGGCCGCCACACCTTGGGCGAAGGCTGCGAGGAAGGGCGGCAGATTGACCTCCGCCTCCCCCAGGACGAAGTAGGTGACGCCCTCGATCTGCTCCCAGCAGCTGGTGGGGTACGGCCCACCCGCCACCACCGGCGTCCCCGCCTCCCGGCAGAACGCGACAAGCCGTTCGAAGGACACCTTCTGCACCAGCATCGCGGAGGCGAGGACCAGGTCCGCCGAGGCCACGGCCTCCAGGGTCAAGGGCTCCACGTTCTGGTCCACCAGGGTGAGTTCCCACTCCGGTGGCAGCATGGCGGCCATGGTGAGCAGGCCCAGCGGCGGAAGGGTCGCCTTTCTTCCGAGGAAGGGGAGCGCGTAGCACATGCTCCAGTAGGTCGGAGGCATTTCCGGGTACACGAGCAGGGCTTTGATGGGCAACCAACCCCTCCTTCGGGACAGGACGCACTCCAAGGGTGAAGCCTTCCCACCCTCGTGCCATGTCTGGTTCATGGATATTGGTTTTATTTGCCCACGCCTTTCCAAGGACCGGAATACGCATTCCGCAATGCCCAGGGGACCCGCGGTCCCCCCGTGCTACGCTCGGCATGCCTTCACGGCCTTGATCCAGGGATTCAACAGGACGGACCCTCCGCCTGCCTCCCAGAACCAGGGAATGGCGGACGGGAGTCCCATGACCACCCCTGCAATCACTCCACTTTCCAACCTGCGTTCCCGGTTGAGCGCCCACCTGAGGAAAAGCGAGGGCTCGGACATCTCCTGGGCCGCGGAAGCTCTGGGAGAGGGCTACGTGGCCGTGGAGGACGAACTGGACGCCATGGTCGACGCGGGGCTCGCCTTCAAGGACGGCTCCTTCGACCCGCCGGTCTACCTGCTCAAAGGCGGTTCCAAGGCTTGACCGGGTAGGTCATTGGTGGATCAATGCTCGTGTAACCACTTGCATCTCGGCCGATTTCAACCCGCTGGGCAGATATATCCATGGGAACTGGCTTCAAGGCATTCCTCCACCGCACCCTCCTGATCGCGCTCCTGGGTATGGCCGTCTCCCCCGCGTTGGTCCAGGGCCAGGTTGCCTCCAGGACCCGGCCCATCGTCGTGGGCATCAACCGGGAGTTCCCCCCGTTCGAGTTCCTGGGCGCCACGGGCCAGCCCGAGGGGTACGACGTCGACGTCATCCGCGCGGCGGCGGCCGAGGTCGAACTCACGCTCGAGTTCCGCGCCGATTCCTGGGCGAACATCAAGGCGGACCTGGAGGCCGGACGCATCGACGTGGTGCCGGGGATGCTCTATTCCGAGGAGCGGGCCGCGCTGGTGGACTTCTCGGCGCCCCATCTGCTCATCCACTACTGCATCTTCCTGCGCAATGACACCAAGGGCGTGACCTCCCTGGCCGACCTGAAGGGGAAAAGGGTGCTGGTGGAGCGGGCCAGCCGCATGCATGAATACCTCCTTTCCCATGCCACCGGGGCCGAGATCGTCCCGATCACGTCGGAACCCCAGGCCCTGCGGATGCTCTCGTCAGGCAACGGCATGGACGCGGCCATCCTGCCGCGGCTGGAGGGCCTGGAGATGATCCATGATCTCCACCTGACCAACATCCATGTCCTGCCGGGTTCCGTCCTATCCGAGGAGCTGTGCTTCGCCGTCGCCAAGGACCGTGGCCGCCTGCGGGCCAAGCTGGATTCGGGCATGGCCATCATCAACCGTTCCGGCAAGTACCGCGAGATCTACGACAAATGGTTCGTTCCACTGGAGCCCGAAACGGGCCCTTCCGCCCGCATCCTCAAGGTACTGGGCTGGACGACCCTGGGCGCCCTCCTGCTGGGAGCCTTGGCCTTGACGTGGTCCTGGTCGCTGCGCAGGCAGGTCCGGCGCCAGACCGAATCGCTGCGCAGGAGCGAGGCCGCCACCCGCGCCAGCCAGGCCCGGTTCCAGGCCTTCTTCCATTCCACCAACGACGCCATCTTCATCCATGACCTGGAAATGGGCGCCATCCTGGACGCGAACCGCCGGGCCATGGAGATGTACGGCTACACCCGGGAGGAACTCCTCGCCCTGTCGGTGCAGGAACTGAGCAGCGGCGTCCCGCCTTACCTGATGGAGGACGCCCGGGGCTGGATCCGGAAGGCCGCGGAGGACGGACCCCAGGTGTTCGAATGGCAGGCCCGCGACAAATCGGGCCGCCTGTTCTGGGTGGAAGTGAACATGCGCCGCACGACCATCGATGGGGAGGGCCGGCTGGTGGCGTCGGTGCGGGACATCGCCGAACGCAAGCAGGCCGAACTGGAAAGGGCCACGTTCCAGGCTCAGCTCATGCAATCCCAGAAGATGGAAAGCCTGGGCATGCTGGCCGGCGGCGTCGCCCACGACATGAACAACATTCTGGGGGCCATCCTGGCCCTGGCATCGGCCAACCAGGATACCCATGAGCCCGGAAGCCGCACCTACCGGGCCTTCGAGACCATCGGCCTCGCCGCCACCCGTGGCGGAAAGATGGTCCGGAACCTGCTGGGCTTCGCCCGTTCCTCCCCCTCCGAACAGCGGACCCTGGACGTGAACGCCATCCTCCGTGAGCAGGCGCACCTGCTGGAGCACACGACCCTCTCCCGGATCCGCCTCGACCTCGACCTGGCCGCGGACCTCCGGCCTGTCCAAGGCGACGCCAGCGCCCTCACGCATGCGCTCATGAACCTGTGCGTCAATGGCATCGACGCCATGGAAGGCACGGGGACCCTCACCCTGCGCACCCGGAA
>DBME01000164.1 GCA_002298155.1 Holophagaceae bacterium UBA706
GCGGCCCCGCCATCCGCGCCACCCTCACCGATTTCCTGAGCACCCCCTGGGAGGAGGTGTACCGCCTCATCCCCGACGAACAGCCCGTCATCGAGGCCACCCTCAAGGATCTCTGCGACGAGGTGGGCTGCTGCCTGGTGCTCACCACCGGCGGCACGGGCCCCTCCCCCAGGGACGTCACGCCCGAGGCCACCCGCGCCGTGTGCCCCCGCATCCTGGACGGCTTCGGCGAGCGCATGCGGGCCGTCTCCCTCCAATACGTCCCCACGGCCATCCTCTCCCGGCAACTGGCGGGCCTGCGGGGCTCGAGCCTCGTGGTGAACCTCCCGGGCCGCCCCCGCGCCATCCGCGAGTGCCTGGAGGCCGTCTTCCCCGCCATCCCCTACGGCATCGAACTGGCCGGTGGCCCCATCCTGGAAACGGATGAGAAGGTCATCCAGGCCTACCGTCCCCCCCGCTGAAGGAGCGCCCATGTCCCAGACCTACGCAACGCATCGCCGCTTCGATCCCTTGTACCACTACGTGGCCTTCGCCCTCTGGATGCTCGCCCTGGCCATGGACGTGCGCAGCCTCTGGCTCCGGCATGGGGGACTGCTGCACCTGGTGGTGCTGTTCCTCCTGCTCATCGTGATGCTCAAGGTCCGCATCTACGCCCTGAGGGTCCAGGACCGGGTCATCCGCCTGGAGGAGACCCTGCGCATGAAGGCGATCCTGCCGGCGGAGATGCAGGGCGAGATCCAGCGCCTGAAGCCCAATCAGTTCGTGGGCCTGCGCTTCGCTTCCGACGGTGAACTGGCGGCGCGGGTGGCCGAGGCCCTCAAGGAGGACCTGGGCGGCGAAGCGATCAAGAAGCGCATCCAGACGTGGCGGCCCGACGAATTCCGGGTCTGAGGTTCAGGGTAGCCCGTTCGGCAGCCCCACGACCATCACGAGGGCCGCGTGGTCCGAGATGGCCTTGTAGGGATCGAAGGCCACATCGGGCCTTCGGTCGCCCAGGAACTCGCTGCGGAGCACGATGAAGGATTTCATCTTGCAGCGGGCCGGGTTCATGAAGAAATGGTCCAGAACCTGCCACCCGGTGGGTTCCGAGGCCACGGCCCAATACGTCCACTGGCCGCCGGAGCCGCCGTTGAACCGCCCCGCGACCGGATCTTCCGCGGACAGCATCTCCGCACCGGGCTGGCCCTTGGCCAGGATGGCGCCGCCCCTGCGGATCTGGTCCACTTCAACGACCTTGTTGATCTTGTAGTGGTTGCATAGCCAGTCGCGCATCTGCAGGTTGTTCAGGGGCATGCCCTCCTGGTTGTACACGCGGGTCAGGTAGGCGGTGCGGTCGATGATCTGCCCCTTGTCGGCCTGGAGGCAGAAGGGCTCGTTGAAATCCCCGCCGACGATGAAGTCCGAGTTGGCGATGCGCCAGTCCTTGCGCTTGAGGCCCCGCACCCATTCGCCGATCTCCCGGATCTGGGCTTCCTTGGTGGCGCAGGCCTCGTTGTCCGTCCCGGACTGCATGTGGGTGTTGACCAAGGTGATGAAGCCGTTCTGGGGGTTGTAGAGGGCCATGAGGAGGGCGCCCTTGTTGGCGTGCTTCTCGTCGTCGTACGTGTGCTCGTACTGCAGGCAGGCCGTGTGGTAGGGCACCCAGCGCGACATGATGAGCAGGCCGTCATCCAGCTCGGTCACGCCGTGGCGGTTCTTGTCGTTCCAGTAGTTGTACTTGTAGTTGGCGCTGAGCCTGTCGATCATCCGGTTCTTGTTGTCGTCGCCCCAGAGTTCCTGGAAGAAGATCACATCCGGGCTGTTCCGGAGGATCTGCGCCGCGATCTCGTCGATGCGCTGGGGGGCCTCCTTCTGGATGCCCTTCTGAAGATCCACCACATCGACCTTCTTCCCCACCGCCGGGGCCAGGAAGTTGCCGATGCTGGTGAGGCCCTTGAGCAGGGAGGTCTTGCCGGTGGGGAAGCAGTAGCAGTTGATGGTCATCAGCTTGATGTCATTGGCCTGGGCCAGGGCGGGGAGGGCCTGGAGAAGGGCCAGGACCGACAGCACCAGGGCAAACCCTTTCGAACGACGCATACCCGTTACCTCCTGGGTGGGTAGAGCCATGCCCGGCGCAGGGGGGACTGCGAGGGCACAGAAATATGATTAATTATTAGTTTTAACGTTCGTGTGTCAACCGGATGAATGCTCAAATTCCTCTTTTCCAGCTTCTATCTTTCTCAGCGCCCTCCGCGCCTCTGCCTCCTCAGCGATTTAATATTTTTCTAGGTTGTTGCCGTGCAAATATTTATTGCGCCGATCAACCAAGAAAACCAATTAATCGCGGAGGGTGCGGAGGCGCGGAGGGCGCGGAAAAAAAGAAAGACATACAAGGCGGCATCCTAAGCGGGGATTGACACAATCCATTGTTTATACATATTTACTTCCATCAAGGAGGCCTCCATGCCCCGACTTCGATCCCTGCTCCTCTGCGGTCTCCTCGGGTTCGCCGGCACCCGCCTTCCCGCCGACACCAACCGCGAGTTCGACTTCGTGGTCGACAACTGGATGGCCAAGGATGTGCGCGTGGTGGTGGAGGAGCGGTGGGCGGACGGTTCGCTCCACACCTTCGACATCTGGATCAAGCCGGGTCTGGGCGGCGGCTTCAACCTGCACGACGACCTGAGGAACAAGGATGAACTTTCCACCACCCTCGTGCGCATGAAGCTCGACAACATCGACACGAACCGCTGGTTCAACACCAAGGACATGATGGACATGTTCGGCAACCACCCCAACAAGGAGTGCCGGAGCCGCAAGCATTTCCTCGTGGAGAACAACGAGATCAAGGCCTTCCCGCTGAGCCGGGGCAAGGGCCGCTGATCAGGCCCCGTGGCGCCGGTGGTGCGCCACGATCCAGGCCACGACCTCGTCCAGGGTCAAGCCGCCCGAATCCAGTTCGGTGGCGTCCTCGGCCTTGCGCAGGGGGGCCACGGCCCGGGTGGAATCGGCCAGGTCCCGGCGCGCGATGTCGGCGGCCACGTCGGCCAGGGGCTGGGGGGTGCCTTTGGCTTCCAGCTCCAGGGCGCGGCGCCGGGCCCGCACGTCCACGCCGGCGGTGAGGAAGATCTTGCAGCAGGCGTCGGGGAACACCACGGTGCCGATGTCGCGGCCGTCCACCACCCAGCCGCCGGTGGCGGCGATCTGGCGCTGCTGCTCCACGAGCACTTCGCGCACCCGCGCGTCGGCGGAGACGGGGGTCACCCACCGGGTCACTTCGGGCGTGCGGATGGCATCGCTCACGTCCTCGCCGCCCAGGAACTCGCGGGTGCCGGCCTGGCGGATGCTGAGGCCCGCCAGGACCTTCTCCACGGCCTGACGATCCTCCAGGGACACGCCCGCGCGCTGCACGGCCAGGGCGGTGGCGCGGTACATGGCGCCGGTGTCCAGGTACTGCCAGCCCAGTTCATGGGCGACCGCCTTGGCGGTGGTGGATTTGCCGACCCCGGAGGGGCCGTCGAGGGCGATGACGGACAACTTCTGCATGGCTTCCTTCCGGCGGATCGGTCAAGACATTCATTGTGACGCACTTCCGCCGTTCCGGGCCCGCCCTCAGCCCTTGCGCAGGCGTTCCAAGTCCTTTTTCGCGGGCTTGAAGGCCGGCGCCACCTTGAGGGCCAGTTCCAGTTCCGCGATGGCCTCGGCCTTCTTCCCCTGCTTTTCACGGATCTGCGCCAGGCGCCAGTGGGCGGCCGCCAGGGACGGCGTGCCGCCCTCGGGGGCCTGGGTGAGGTAGACGCGCAGGAAGGTCTCGGCGCGGTCCAGGTCCCGGTTCTCGTCCAGGAGGTTCTTGCCGGCGGCGTAGTAGGGCCATAGGGAGTCGGGCAGCTGGCGCCGGGCCTCCGCGAAGGCCGCGTCCAGCTCGGCCCACTTGCCCTGCTCGGCGAGGATGGCGGCGATCTGGGCGTGGGCCGCAGCCTGGCGGGGACGGATGGCCAGGACCTTCCGGTACACCGCCAGGGCGGCATCCAGTTCCTGGGGCTTCACCAGGAGATGGATGGTGGCCTGGGCCATGAGCGCGTCGGCGGAGGCGGGGTCCTTGGCGAGGGCCTGCTGCACCAGGGCGCGGTACGTGGCCTGATCCTTCTTCTGGTAGGCGATGGTGGCCTGCAGGATGAGGCCGGCCACGGGCTGGGTGCGGGTGAGCTGCTGGGCCACGGTCTTGGCCTTGCCCTCCCCGCCCCCGACGATGGCGGGGGCCTGGAGGTAGTACATCACCATCATCTCCGCGGCTTCCTTGTGGTCGGGCTTGAGGGCCAGGGCGGCCTCGCCGGCCTTCTTCATCTCCCGGGCGAAGGAATACTGCTTCATGATCCCTTCCGCGGAGCCGGCGCTCATGCCCGCCGTGCTGGCCAGCTGGGTCTGGATGTCGGGGTCGTCGCCCTTGGCGGCAACGGCCTTGCGGGCCAGGTCCAGGGCCTCCTCAAGCTGGCCGAAGGCCTGCTTCACCCGGGACATCCAGAGCAGGGCGTAGGGGTCCTGGGGATTGGCGCGGTACCAGCCGTCGATGCGGGCCTGGACCTGCTTCCAGCGGCCGTCCTGGCGAAGGGATTCCAGCGAGGGTTCCTGGGCGGACAGGGTGCCGCAGATCAGGACGATGGCAGGGATGGACTTGAGCACAGGGACTCCGAAACCAGGATCTGCATGGATGTGGGTTGGATAAAGCATAGCCCATGCGGGATCCCGGTTCCAGGCCCCATTAGGGACCGGAGCGGAAGCGGCGGAACGCCTCGCCCTTCCCCGCCGTGGCCTATGCGAGCCCCGGCAGGACCAGGGCCTGGAACAGCGCGTCGAGTTCCTCCGCGGAGCAGGGCCGGCGCTGGTCCATCCACCAGGTCACCAGGGCCAGGAAGGCGCCCACCGTGGCCTGGACCACCGCTTCCAGCGGCAGGGAGGACGGGCTTCTGGACGCGATGCGCCCGGCCAGCTCCTCCCGGGCCAGGTCGGCCAGCACGCGCTGGATGTGGAAGAGGACCATGGCGCCGCTGGGACGCCCCACCAGGGATTTGTAGAGCCGGGCGTGGCTCCCCACGTGCATGAGCATGGGGAGGCCGAAGGCCAGCTTCCGGCCGGAGCCCTCGCCGGCGGCGGCCAGGGCGGCCCGCTGGTGGCGGGTGAGTTCGGCCTTCATGCGGTCCAGCCCGCCCATCAGGAGGTCCTGCTTGCCCTGGAAATGGGCGTAGAAGGTGGACCTGCCCACGTTCGCCCGGTCCAGGATGTCCTGCACGGTGATGGCGTCGTAGCCCTTCTCCTCCATCAGGGCCACCAGCGCGTCTTGCAGGGTCCCGCGGGTGCGCTGGATACGCCGGTCGAGGGCGGGAACGGTCATGGGAGCCTCCCTAGAGGGTGTCTTGTGGAACAAAAGGCGCCCGCTTGTCCCGTAATGGACGCCGGGGACGGGGTTGTAAGGCGTGCGGTGGGCCCGCGGGGCGATCCTGGTAATCGAACACGATGTTCGATTGTGCACACCCTGTTCGCCTTGACAAGGAGAGAACCGATGCCCCCCCGCCCCCC
>DBME01000229.1 GCA_002298155.1 Holophagaceae bacterium UBA706
GACACCTCGTTCACCGCCGACCTCACGATCATGGAGGAGGGTTCCGAACTCCTCCAACGCATCACCAAGGGCGGCGCGCTGCCCATGTTCACCAGCTGCTCCCCGGGCTGGATCAAGTTCGTGGAACAGTTCTACCCCGAGCTGACCCCCAATCTCTCCACCTGCAAGAGCCCCCAGCAGATGATGGGCGCGGTCATCAAGACCTTCTTCGCCAAGCGGGCCGGCCTCGAGCCCAAGGACATCGTCAGCGTCTCGATCATGCCCTGCACGGCCAAGAAGTTCGAGTGCAACCGCCCCGAGATGGGCCGGGACTACATTCCCGACGTGGACTACGTCCTCACCACCCGCGAGCTGGCCGAGCTCCTGCGCATCAAGGGCATCGACCCGGGGAGCCTGGAGCCCGAGGGCGCCGACACCCCCTTCGGGGAGCGCTCCAGCGCCGGCAAGCTCTTCGGGGCCTCGGGCGGCGTCATGGAGGCGGCGGTGCGCAGCGCCTACTTCCTCCTCACCGGCGACGAGATGAAGGACTACAAGATCCAGGACCTGCGCGGCATGAAGGGCTGCAAGGAACTCCGGGTCAAGGTGGGCGACGTGGAAGTGGGCGCCGCCGTGGTCTCCAGCCTCGGCCAGGCCCGCAAGCTCATGGACGAGATCAAGGCGGGCCGCAGCGACCTGCACTTCGTGGAGGTCATGACCTGCCCCGGCGGCTGCATCAACGGGGGCGGCCAGCCCCTGGGCGCCAACCCGGAATCCGTCAAGGCCCGCATGGCGGCCCTCTACCAGATCGACCGGGAGGACACCCTCCGGGTAAGCCACCGCAACAGCCAGGTCCAAAGGCTCTACACTGAATTCCTGGGCGAGCCCCTGGGCCACACGAGCCACGAGCTGCTGCACACCCACTACCAGAAACGCGAAGTGATGCTGTAGAACGGAGACGATGTCCATGAATTCGCACAAGAACATCCTGGTCGTCGACGACGACATCGACCTGCTCGAGCAGGTTGCCTTCGTGCTCTCCTCGGAGGGCTACAACGTGATCAAGGCCCAGGGCCAGAAGGAGGGCGAGGAGGCCCTTCTCACCACCGTTCCCGACCTGGCGGTGCTCGACCTGATGATGGAGAACATGGACTCCGGGTTCGTGCTCTGCCACCACGTCAAGCGCCTCTACCCGGAAACGCCGGTGATCCTCCTCACCGCCGTCAAGGCCGCCACCGGCCTCGACTTCCACCCGCAGTCGGACGAGGCCGCCAGTTGGGTCAAGGCCGACGTGGTGATGGACAAGCCCGTGCGTCCCGAGCAGCTCAGGAACGAAGCCAGGCGCCTGCTCAAGCTCTGATCCCCCAGCCGGAGGGACATGCCATGACGGAACCCGAGATCGAAGCCCCCAGCGATGGCGAGCCGGTCGAGGGTTCCGTTCCCGTTACCCGTGGTTTCGTCCGCACCGTCAAGAACCGCTGCCGCATCTGCTACACCTGCGTGCGCACCTGCCCCGCCAAGGCCATCCGCATCACCAAGAGCCAGGCCGAAGTGGTGCCCGAACGGTGCATCGGATGCGGCAACTGCATCCGGGTCTGCAGCCAGAAGGCCAAGCGCATCGTCTCCACCGTGCGCGAGGTGGAGGAGCTCCTGCAGTCCGGCGAGCCCGTGGCGGCGTGCCTGGCGCCCAGCTTCCCGGTGGAGTTCCAGGAGGAGATGGACTTCCGTGTCCTGGTGGGCATGGTCCGCAAACTGGGCTTCTCCCTGGTCACCGAGGTGGCCTTCGGGGCGGACCTGGTGGCCGAGCAGTACCGCCAGCTCATGGTCCTCCAGCCCCGCACCCAGTACATCGCCACCACGTGCCCGGCCATCGTGGGCTACGTGGAGCGCTACCATCCCGAGCTCATCCCCAACCTCTCGCCCCTGGTGAGCCCCATGGTGGCCATGAGCCGCGTGCTCAAGGTCCTCCACCCCGGCATCAAGGTGGTCTTCGTGGGACCCTGCGTCGCCAAGAAGGCCGAAGCCTGCGACCCGGACGTGGACGGCGCCCCCGACGCCGCCATCACCTTCCGGGAGCTGCGCAACCTCTTCCTGCGCTGGGACGTGAAGGTCGAATCCTGCGAGCCTTGCGACTTCGATCCCCCCCATCCCAACCTGGGCAGCCTGTTCCCCCTGACCCGGGGCTTCCTGCAGGCGGCCTGCATCCCCGAGGACCTGGTGGCCAACGAGGTGGTGGCCACCGACGGCATCGAGGGCTTCACGGCCGTGCTGGACGAGTTCGCCACGGGCACCATGGACGCGCGCCTGGTGGAGCTGCTCAGCTGCAACGGCTGCATCGCCGGGCCGGGCCTGAGCACCCAGGAGACCCTCTTCAAGCGCCGGGGCCGGGTGAGCTCGTACAGCCGCTTCCGCACCGCCACGCTGGACCAGGAGGCCTGGCAGCGCACCATCGACCGGTTCCAGAGCCTGGACCTCACCCGCCGCTACACCGCCAACGACCAGCGGCTGGAATCCATCGAGCCCGCCGAGCTCCACGCCATCATGCAGCGCATGGGCAAGTACTCCGAGGCCCACGAGCTGAACTGCGGCGCCTGCGGCTACCGCACCTGCCGGGAGCATGCCCTGGCCATCGGCAAGGGCTTCGCCGAAAGCGAGATGTGCCTGCCCTTCGTCATCGACGACAACCTGAGCACCATCCGCAAGCTCTCCCACGCCAACGAGAAGCTCGCCTCGGCCCAGGAGACGCTGATGCACTCCGAGCGCCTGGCCAGCATGGGCCAGCTGGCCGCGGGCGTGGCCCATGAGATCAACAACCCGCTGGGTGTGGTGCTCATGTACACCCACCTCCTGCTGGACGAGTGCGACAAGGCCTCGCCCCTGCGCGAGGACCTGCAGATGATCGCGGAGCAGGCCAACCGCTGCAAGCGCATCGTGGCCGGCCTGCTGGATTTCGCGCGCCAGAACAAGGTGGCCCACAACCTCAACGACATCCGCGAGGTGATCCAGACCTCCCTGGCCAACCTGGCCGTGCCCCCGAAAGTCACCGTGGAGACTTCCCACGGCGAGGGCAGCCCCATGGCCGAGCTGGACCGGGACCAGATGATCCAGGTCTTCGTGAACCTCGTGGGCAACGCCTTCGACGCCATGCCCGACGGGGGCCGCCTGCAGATCCTCTCCCACGCCGACGCCCAGTGGCTGATCATCGAGGTGAAGGACACCGGCACCGGCATCCCCAAGGAGAACCTCAACAAGATGTT
>DBME01000365.1:0-257 GCA_002298155.1 Holophagaceae bacterium UBA706
CTGGCGGACGATGCCCCGCAGCCCGGCCCGGTCCGCCGCGCCTCCCCGGCGCACGCGGCCCACGATGACCCCGGCGGGCACGTCGGCCGAGGCCACCCAGCTGTCGGGAAGCGGGTCGAAGCCCAGGTCCACCCGCACCGGCTGGCCCCGCGCGATGAGCTGCGGAACGATGCGGTTGATGGTATCCACGGGCACCGCGAAGCCGATGCCGGCAGAGGAGCCCGAGGTGCTCTGGATGGCCGTGTTGATGCCGATGA
>DBME01000365.1:357-16324 GCA_002298155.1 Holophagaceae bacterium UBA706
GCCGAAGGGGTTGCCGATGGCCATGACGCTCTGGCCCACCTGCAGGTCGCCGGAGGAGCCCACGGGGATGGGCCGCAGCTTGAGGCCCTTGACGTCCTGGATCTGGAGGACGGCGAGGTCCTTCTCCGGGGCCACGCCCACGACCTTGGCCTTGTGGCGGGTGCCGTCGGCCAGGGCGGCCTCCACCTCCTGGGCCTCCTGGATCACGTGGAAGTTCGTGACGATGTGCCCNNCGACCCCGTGCCCGTGGGCACCGCCTGGACATCCAGGGAGAACAGGTCCTGCTGGTAGGCCATGGACGTCAGGTAGACCACGGAGGTCCGGGCCTCCCGGAACCGGTCCACGATGCTCTGCTCCGCCGGGGGCAGCGGCCCCCGGGGCGTCACCTCCCGGGGCAGGGCGCTGCTCCGGGGGGCGCCCTGGCCGGAACACCAGCCGATGAGAAGGCCCGAGGCTAGGACGAGGGTGATGGCCGCGTAGTTGCGCATGGGGATTCCACCTTGCAGGCGAACATCATACCAAAGGCTGGCGTCCCAGGATGGCGGACACGCTCTTGGCCAGATCCAGGATGGATGCGGGCTTCTGGACGAAATGGGTGCCCCCCTCCAGGATGCCGTGGGGGGCGAGGATGTCGGCGGTGTAGCCGCTCATGTACAGCACGGGCAGTTCCGGGCGCAGCGCCTGGACCCGCTCGGACAGCTCGCGGCCGTTCATCCTCGGCATCACCACGTCCGTGAGGAGCAGGTCGAGGGTTCCCTTGTGGGAGCCGGCGAAGACGAGGGCCTCCTCCGGACCGCGGGCCGGCAGGACCCGGTACCCCAGCTGCTCCAGGAGGATCCGTGTGGCCTCCAGGACGGCGGCCTCGTCCTCCACCAGGAGGATCGTCTGGCCCTGGCCGGTGGGGATGGGCTCCGGACGCACCTCAGCGGGGGCCTCGGCTTCCGAAGGCAGGTGCCGGGGCAGGAAGATCCGGAATTGCGTCCCCTTGCCGGGGGCGCTGTCCACCAGGATGAAGCCGTCGTTCTGCTTGACGATGCCGAACACCGTGGNNAGGCCCAGGCCGGTGCCCTTGCCCACCGCCTTCGTGGTGAAGAAGGGCTCGAAGATGTGCTGGAGGATCTCCGGCTCCATGCCGCAGCCCGAATCGGTCAGGCTCAGCTCCACGAACTCCCCTTCCACGGCCGACGCGTGCTCCCGGAGCAGGTCGGGACCCACCACGGCGTTGTCCAGGCGCAGGGTCACCTGGCCCACGCCCTGGATGGCGTCCCGGGCGTTGACCGTGAGGTTCGCGAGGATCTGGTCGATCTGGGAGGGATCCATCCGGATCTTCCAGAGGCCCTCCTTGCGCACCCAGGCCAGGGAGATGTCCTCCCCGATGAGCCTGCCCAGCATCTTGAGCATCCCCTGGATCGTCTCGTTCAGGTCGAGGGTCTTGGGCACCACGGTCTGCTTGCGGGCGAAGGCCAGCAACTGGCGGGTGAGTTCACCCGAACGCTGCGCGGCCTTGCTGATCTCGGTCAGGTAGGGGAGGAAGGCCTTGGAGCCGGGCATCATCATCGCCACTTCGGCCTGGCAGAGGATCACGCCCAGCATGTTGTTGAAGTCGTGCGCGACTCCACCGGCGAGACGGCCGATGGATTCGAGCTTCTGGATCTGCACCAGCTCCAGTTCGAGCCGGCGGTGTTCCTCCTCGGCGGCCTTGAGGTCCGTGACGTCCCGGTCCAGGCCCCGGAAGCCCTGCAGGGCGCCGGCGCCATCGAGGATGGGCGTGCCGGTGGAGAGGGTCTGGCGGCGCGTCCCGTCCTTGCGGAGCAGGGTGGCGGGGAGGTTCTTGAAAGGGGCGGCTTCCTGGAAGAGGCCGTGGAAGCGGATCTCCATGCCGCCGCGGTCCTCGGGGGGGAACAGTTCCAGCATGTCCCGCCCGGCAAGTTCCTCCGGCTGGTAGCCCAGCACGGGAACCATGCTTTCGGAAACGTACGTGAGCCGCCGCTCGTGGTCGATCTCCCAGAGCCAGTCCGAGGAGGCCCGGGCCAGGTCCTGGAACCGCCGTTCGCTTTCCACGAGGGCCTCTTCCGTAAGCCGCCGCGCCGAGATGTCCACGTGGGTGATCACCACACCGTCCCGGGAGGAGCCCAGGGGGGTCACGTTCATGGAGAACCAGCGCTTCTTCTGGCGGGAATGGCAGGGGTATTCGGTGGTGAAGCCCTTCGAGCGCCCTCCCAGCACATCGAGGATCCCGTCGTAGGCTTCCCGGGCCCCGGGGGCGCCTTCATGAGCGGCCTTCCCGCAGACTTCCAGGTAGTTCGCGCCGACGCCGGTGCCGCTGGGCACGATGCCCGGCTGAGCGCCGTTGGCCTCCGCGAATTCCCGCCAGGGCGCGTTCACCGCCAGGATGACGCCCAGGGGATCCAGCACCACCACGTGGGCGCTGATGGAATCAAGGATGGCCCGGTTGAACTGCTCCATGGAGCGGACCGCCTCCAGCGAGGAGAGCCGCTGGGCGATGTCCTGGACGAAGATGAAGAACCGGCCGCCATCCATGGGGGAATAGGAGACGTTCACTTCCACGGGCCAGAGGGTGCCGTCCTTGGCCCGGTGCCGGCTCTCGTACCGGTCCTGCCCCGTCCCGCGGATCATCCCACGGCGCGCCTGGGCCTCGCCGGCTCCCTCCTCATCGGAGAGCTCCTCATCGCCCATGGTCAGGAGCTCCTCGCGGGTGTAGCCGGAGCGGCGGCAGTAGGCGTCGTTCACGAGGATGATGCGCCCGCCGCCGTCGGTGATCAGGCAGCCCGCGCCGGTGGTCTCCATCAGGCTCCGGTACAGGGCGTCCAGGCGTTTGCGGGAGCCTTCGCTCTCCTCCAGGGCCTTCAGCGCCGTCCGGTCCTGCTCCGCCGCCACCTTGAGTTCCTCCGCCATCCGGGCGGCTTCCCTCCGGGTGCGGCGCAGGGCCTCCATGAGCAGGCTCACGAGGATGCCGTTGGCCACCAGGAATGCCAGCTGGACCCGATCGAAGCCGTGCTGGATGCGCAGGGAATGTTCAGGAGGCAGGAACAGGAAGTCGGCCGCGATGGCCGACAGGGCCGTGGCCAGAAGGCCCGGGCCGAGGCCACCGGCGTAGGCTGCCAGCAGGATGGGCAGCATGAAGAGGATGAGCAGCGGACGGTTCGGGAAGGCCTCCCCCAGGCCCAGCCGGAGACCCAGGGTCGCCAGCGTCGCCAGGACCGCGATGGTGTAGCCCCATCCTTTGCCTGGCCGGCTTCCCGGGTGGGTCGCGACGATCCGATTCAGGGACGGAAACCTTGAAAAAATCATGAGTTATCCACAAAGGGATGGCGGGGGTTCCCAGTGAACCGCCAATGACGTGGCCGCGTCAACGGCGAATGTCCAAAGCGCGGGGCGAGCCGGGTTAACGAAGGGTTGCCTCGCCGAGGGGCAGGCTCAGCACGAACCCCGCGCCGTCCCGCACGGCGCCGTCCAGTTCCAGCTTGCCGCCCAGGGCCTTGGCCAGGCGCCGGCAGAGGGCGAGCCCCAGGCCGATCCCCGGCGCCCTGCGCGCGCTTTCGGAACTGGGCGTACGGAACGGGAGGAAGATCCTGGCGACGTCCCCCGGGGGGATGCCGGGGCCGTAATCGCGAAAGCGCATGCGCATCCAGGGACCATCCCGAACCACATCCAAGCGCAGGGTCGGATCCTGGGCCCCCGCGGCGTACTTGCAGGCGTTGTCCACGAGGTTGAGCAGGATCTGCTCCACCACGGTGGGATCCGTGTCCAGGACCAGGGCGGCCAGGGCGGGCTCGGCGACGACCTCCAGGGGCCGGGAGGACTGCCCCGCCCGTTCCGCGAGGCGGGTCCCGGCGCGGCCGAGAAGCTCGCCCAGGGTCACGGGTCCCCGGTTCACGCCGCGCCGGCTCTCCATCCGGGCGAAGGCGAGGATGTTCTTCACCACATGGTCGAGCCGGTCCGCCTCCTGGAGGAGCGTCCTCAGCAGCTCCTGGCGCTCGGCGGGATCGGGCACCATGTCGTGGGCCAGGAGTTCGGTGTAGAGCCGGAAGGTCGTGAGGGGGGACCGGAGCTCGTGCGACACCGTCGAAGCGAAGGCCTCCCTTCGCTCCCCGTCCCGCAGGGCCTTGCGGATCACCAGGGCCCCGGCGGCCCCTCCCGCCAGCGCGAAGAGCCAGCCCAGGGCCAGGGCCATGCGCACGGCGCCGATGAGGGAGGGCTCCCGCAGCGGAACCCTGCCCGGCAGGACCTTCACGGGAAGCAGGGCGAGGGTGCGGTTCCGGGGAGCCTGCTCCCCTTCGCCCAAGGGAGCCAGGTCCACCTCCGGCAGATCGCCGAAGGCCGCGCTGCGCAGGAAATCCTTGAGGGAGGGCCAGTCCAGCCAGGCGCACTGCAGGAACTCCGCCTCCCCCACCCAGACCTGCCGGGCCAGGAAGAGCCGGGAGCCGTTCCAGAAGGCCGCGATGGAGCCCTGATTCACGTGGAAGGGGGAGGCCAGGCGCCCTCCCCTGGGGACGCTCGAGGCGCGGAGATCCCGAAGGTCCTTGACCGACAGGAGGTAGACGCCCCGGCGCGGCATGGCCTCCCGGATCGCGGCGGGCGACAGGGAGGACCGGATCTCGCCCAGGCGCGCGTTCGCCGTGTCCAGGCGCTGGGGATCGTTCACCACCTGGAGCGCCAGGGGGAGGTTGTCCGGCCCCGGCACCAGGGGCGCGGTGAAGGTCCCCGCGGCGTCGATCTGGAACCGGAGAAGGACGAGGGGATCGTCCTTGATCAGCATGGGCGAGGGGATGAGGATCTCGCCGGCCGCGAACTGCCTGCGGGCCCGCGTGAAGACCTGCTCGGCGCCGTGGAAGGCGTCGTAGTGGAAGTAGGGCCTGATGTTCTCCGGGTCCAGGAAGAGGGCCAGGGCCGTTTCCATCTGGGCGATGCCCACGCGCACCCGCTCCTCCCGAAGGGTGGCGAGGCGCGCCTCCTCCGCGGCCCGTTCCGAGCGGAGGGCCACCCGCGTGGTCCAGGCCATGGCCGCGAGCCCCAGCGCGAGGCCGGCCGCGAACAGGAACCAGGCCCGCCGGTCCCGCTTCACGCGCCGGACTCCCCGAACTGGTAGCCCCGGCCCCGCAGCGTGAGGATGATCCGCGGCTCGGCGGCGTCGTCCCGCAGCTTCTCCCGCAGCCTGGCCACGTGCATGTCCACGGTGCGAGTCTCCAGGGCGTCGGGGTTCATGTGCCAGACCCGGGCGAGGATCTCGCCGCGGGTGACGGCGCGGCCCGGATTGGCGGCCAGGTAGGCCAGGAGCTCAGCTTCCCGCTCGGACAGCGGCGTTCGGGCCCCGTCGTCGAACCGCAGCTCCCGCCGGCCAAGGTCCAGGATGCCGCCCGGGACCCGCAGGTCCTGGGGCGGCGCGGTGCGGGCCGGGGAGCGCCTCAGGACGGCCTCGATGCGCGCGAGCAGCTCCAGGGCGCCGAAGGGCTTGACCACGTAGTCGTCCGCCCCGAACTTGAGCCCCTTCACACGGTCCTCCTCGTCGCCCCGGGCCGTGAGGATGATCACCGGCACGAGGATCCCCCGGGTCCGGAGTTCGCGCAGGATCTCCGTGCCGTCGCCATCGGGAAGGTTCAGGTCCAGCATGAGGAGATCGCAGGTGTCGGCGAGCCCCAGGGCGAGGCCCGTGGCCGCGTCGCCGGCCTCCAGGACCTCGTAGCCGTTGAAGCGGAGGGAATGGAGGATCCCCTTCCTGATGGCAGGGTCATCTTCGACGACGAGGATCCGTTGCTTGTCCATGGGCGTTCCGTAAGGGTTGGCGAACCTCCATGATCGCAGAACGGGGCTTGTTACGTTCCTTTTACGATGGGGCTCCGGTCCCGGCCCGATACTCCAAGTGCACCCTCAACCGCGTCAAGCGCCCTAACCAAGGAGGCTCGCCATGGGTCTGCTCGCCCATCTATCCCTCACCACCTGCCTCATCCTGGCCGCCAGCCCCGCGGGGCGGGCCCAGGACCCCCGCCCGGGAGAGGCGGAGGGCGGCACCACCCTCTCGCCCTATTTCTTCGTCAAGAGCGATGACCCGGCCTCGGACCAGCTGCCCCTCAAGGCCACCCGGGCCGACGTGTCCATCGCCGGGGTCATCGCCGAAGTCAAGGTGACCCAGGTGTACCGGAACGAGGGCAGGCATCCCCTGGAGGCCCTCTACGTCTTCCCCGGCTCGACCCGGGCCGCCGTGCATGCCATGCGCATGACCATCGGGGAACGCACCATCGACGCCTTGATCCGCGAGAAGGGGCAGGCCCGCCGCGACTACGAGCAGGCCAAGACCGAGGGCCGGACCGCCTCCCTCCTGGAACAGCAGCGTCCCAACGTCTTCCAGATGAACGTGGCCAACATCCTCCCCGGCGACGAGGTGAAGGTGGAGCTCACCTACACCGAGCTCCTCGTCCCCACCGACGGCATCTACTCCTTCGTCTACCCCACCGTCGTGGGCCCCCGCTATTCCAGCATGCCCGCGGCCGCGGCACCGGCCTCCGAGCACTGGGTGGCCAACCCGTACACGACCCAGGGCAAGCCCGCCACCTTCACCTTCGACATGGCCGTGCGGCTTGACGCGGGCATGCCCATCCAGGAGATGGGCTGCGACACCCACAAGGTGGCCCTCCATTTCGACGGCGCGAACAGCGTCCGGACCGAACTGGATCCCTCCGAGAAAAGCGGCTCCAACCGCGACTTCATCCTCAAGTACCGCCTTTCCGGAGGCAAGACCCAGTCGGGCCTGCTCCTCTTCAAGGGCAAGGAGGAGAACTTCTTCCTGGTCATGGCCCAGCCCCCCCGGCGGGTGACGCCCCAGGACATGCCGGCCCGCGAGTACGTCTTCATCATGGACATCTCGGGCAGCCAGTGGGGGTTCCCCCTGGACATCTCCAAGGTCCTCATGAAGGACATGATCCAGAACCTGCGCCCCGGGGACCTCTTCAACGTGATGGTCTTCGAAGGCAGCTCGGCCCTGTGGTCCCCCCGCTCCATGCCCGTCACCAAGGACAACCTGAAGGACGCCCTGGACTTCATCCGCCAGCAGAACGGCGGCGGCGGGACGGAGCTGGGCAGCGCCCTCAGGCGCGCCCTCACCCTGCCCCGTGAACCGGGAATGTCACGGACCTTCGTGCTTTCCACGGACGGCTTCATCCATGCCGACGCGAGCGTCTTCGACATCGTCCGGGACAACCTCGGTTCCGCCAACCTGTTCGCCTTCGGCATCGGCTCCTCCGTCAATCGGCACCTCATCGAGGGCCTGGCCCACGTCGGCATGGGCGAAGCCTTCGTGGTCACCCGGCCCCAGGAGGCCCCCGCGGCCGCGCAGCGTTTCAGGGCCTACGTCTCCTCCCCCGTCCTCACCAACGTCAAGCTCACCACCAACGGCTTCCAGGTCTATGACCTCGAGCCGGCCCAGCTCCCCGACGTCCTCGCCGACCGCCCCGTGCTCTGCATCGGCAAATGGCGCGGCGAACCCACCGGCACCGTGACCCTGTCGGGCATCGGCGGCGCGGGCACCTGGAACCAGACCTTCGACGTGGCCGGCATCGACNNTAAGCTGCAGCTCCTGTCCGACTACGGCCAGTTCGGCGAATCCACCAAGTCCATCCAGGAGACCATCCGCCTGGGACTCACCTACAACCTCCTCACCGCCCACACGTCCTTCGTGGCCATCGACTCCCAGATCCGCAACGCCGGCGGCGCCCAGGAGACCATGGCGGTCCCCCTGCCCCTGCCCCAGGGCGTCTCCAACCTGGCCGTGGGCGGAACCTCCGCGCAGGTCCGCGTCGCCCCCGCCGCCCCCACCGCGGGAGGAAGGGCCTCCGACGTCGCCTCATCCGTGGTCGAAGTGGTGGCCTCGGTCAACAGTTATTCGAGCGCCTGCTGCGCCTCCACCAACCTGGGCGAGGAGATCGTGGAGAACCTCCCGGCGGCGGCCCCCTCCTTCCGCCTCGGCCCCCTTTCCGCGGACAGCCGGATCCCCGCCCTGGAAGGCTTCCGGGCGCAGCTCGAGCGCAAGCTCAAGGCCCTGATGACCCCCGCCATGCTCAAGGCCCTTCCCACCGCCCTGACCCTCGAACTGCGCATCGACCCTTCCGGCACCGTGGTCTCCGCCCGGATCCTTCCCATCGGAACCGGCGCCTCCCTCGCCCTCAAGCTCAACGGATGGCGCATCCAGGGCTGGTTCGCTTCCCGCACCTCCACCCTCACCGTCCCCGTGCAGGTCGTCCGGTGATCCTCCGCACCCTGCTGTTCCTGGTTCTCGCCCTCCTGCCGGCCACCCCNNCCCGCGGTGGCCGGCGGGACCGCCCGGGAACGCATCGCCTTCATCCTCGGGCAGGACGAACCCGGCACCCCGCCGATGTTCCGCTTCGCCCGGGGCTACTTCCTCACGGACCCCGGGGACCGCGCCGACCGCGTGGTGTCCGGGGCCCGTTCCCTGAAGGAGGCCCTGGGCCATCTCGCGGCCCACCCCGCCTCCAACGGCCGCCCCTGGGGCGTCATCAACCTGGTCGTCCACGGCAACGCCACGGGCCTCATGGATACGCCGGTGCTTCCCGGAGGGCCTGCGACCACCACCTCGTCCCTGGCGGAAGCCATGGGGGCCGGCGCCCTCCCCCCGCTGCCTCCGGGACGCATCGACGGCGACACGGAGATCCGGATCCAGAGCTGCTCCCTGGGCCGTGACCCCGAACTCCTGGCGGCCCTGGCCGAGGCCTTCACCGGGGACGGCCAGCCCACGGTCAGGGCGAGCATCTACTACACCGCCTTCGCGGAACCCCTCCCCGGCTTGTTCACCCGGCACCTGAGCCAGTCCTGGACGGTCATCCTCGACCCGGGTCCCCCTCCCGACCCCCAGACCCTGGGGACGATCTTCCGTAAGCAGCACCCCGGGGCCCCCATCGACCCGGTGGACGCCCTGGAGCGGGTCAGCCCACGCTTCCTCGGTGACCCCTTCACCCTGGAGCACCCTATGAACCTCACCTGGTCCACGGTCTACGGGGACCCCCGGCAGATGCCCGACTTCCCGGGCCAGGCCCGCTTTGAAAGCTGGCTCAGGTCCCAGCTGCCTTTCCGGACCCGGTTGGCCACCCTGGGGATCCGCTTCGATCAGCTCCGGTGGACCATGACCCGTACCACGGGCCTGTTCCGAGGTGTCGAGCGCCCCGTCCTGCGGGCCACCGGGGAGGGCCGGAGCATCACCTTCCTGCGGGCCCTGCGGGAGCCCGGTGCCGAGGACTGGCGGAACGGGCAGTTCTATGTCTCCACGCGGTAACCCGGGGGATTCCATTATGCCTCGCAGATTGAGGTATGATGTTCCGTTGGTTGCCCAGGAGCCGAAATGCGCCCGATCCTCCGCTTCGTCCTCACGTTGGCCCCCTGCATGCTCATGGGCCAAGGAACCTCGAAACCCCAGGACCTGCCCCGCTTCGTCCAGTACCCGGACATTCATGGGGACCAGGTGGTCTTCACCTATGAGGGCGACCTGTGGTCCGGCTCCGTCCAGGGCGGCGCGGCCCGCCGCCTGACCACCCACCCCGGCCAGGAGATCGCCGCCCACTTCAGCCCGGACGGCGCGTGGATCGCCTTCACCGGCGCCTTCGACGGCACCCCCAGCGTCTATGTCATGCCCGCCCAGGGAGGCAGCCCCCGGCGGCTCACCTGGCGGGGCAACGCCCTGGTGCGCGGCTGGTCGCCAGACGGCACCCGCGTGCTCTTCAGCGCGGCGCCCACGGCGGACTGCCGGCCCATCACCCAGGTGTGGTCCGTGGATCTCCAGGGTCATGAACCCCAGGCCTTGCCCCTGGGCAAGGCCTTCCAGGCGGCCATCTCCCCCGACGGCTCCCGCATCCTCTACAACCCCAAGGGGCAGGAGGAGTACTACTGGAAGCGCTACCGCGGCGGACAGCACCCCGAGATCTGGCTGGCGGACCTCAAGGCCGGCACCCACCGCCGCGTGGTCTCCGACCCCGGCAAGAGCGCCTACCCCATGTGGACGGCCCAGGGGGCCGCGCTGTTCCTCTCCGACCGGGGCGAGGGCGGCATCTCCAACCTCCAGTCCCTGGACCTCGCCACCGGCGAGGCCCGCGCCCTCACGTCCTTCCGCGACTTCGACGTGCAGTGGCCCAGCACCGACGGCCGCAGCGTGGTCTTCGTGAAGGGCGGGTTCCTCCATGTGCTCGACCTCGCCGGCGGCGCCGTGAAGCGCCTGGACATCTCGGCGCCGTCGGATGACTGGCGCTGGCGGCCCCGCACCATCAACCCCAAGGACTTCATCCAGTCCTTGCGGCTCTCCGCGGGGGGCGACCGCGTCCTCCTGGAGGCCCGCGGCGACATCTTCCTGCTGCCCACCGACGCGGCCCAGGCGCCCCTCAACCTCACCGGGACGCCCGGCGTGCGCGAGCGCTTCCCGGAACTCTCCCCCGACGGCAAGCGCGTGGCCTACTTCTCGGACGAATCGGGCGAGTACGACCTCTACGTGCGCCCCGCCGAGGGCGGCCCGGCCACCCGGATCCCCACGGGCCTGGCCACCACGGTGTACCACCTGGCCTGGAGCCCCGACGGGACCAAGCTCCTCTTCGGCGACAAGAGCTTCGCCCTGTACGTGATGGACGTGGCCTCCGGGAAGCTCGACCGCATCGACGGATCCAGCCACCTCAAGAACGACGAGTTCACCTGGGAGGTTTCGGACTACGCCTGGGCGCCGGACTCCACCTGGGTAGCCTACTCGCTGGTGGAGGCCAGCCACAACAACCGCATCTGGCTCTACAACCTCCGCACCCGCCAGAAGGTCGCCCTCACCGACGGTTTCTTCGATTCGCTCAATCCCTGCTTCGACGCCGACGGCACCACGCTCTACTACCTCGCCTACAACAATTTCGACGTGCGCCTGGATCCCGGCGAAGCCAACGCCATCGAGGACGCCCCGGTGCGGGTGATGGCCGTGAAGCTCCAAGCCGACGGCGTCGTGAAGTCCGCCTCCTCCCTGGGCTCGGGCCCGGCCTTCCGCATCGACGTGGACGGCCTGCAGGAGCGCACCTCCCCCCTGCCCGTGAGGCCCGGCAACCACTTCCACCTCAAGGCCGGGCGCGGCATGGTGGGATGGTCCACCCTGGACGGCTGGGACGAATCGACCATGGAAGAGGTCTTCCGCCCCGGCGGCCAGGCCAAGTGGATGGTCCATTTCTTCGAGACAGGGCCGAAGCGGGAGACCATCCTGGCCGAGCCCGTGGCGGAGTGGAGCTTCGGCCAGGGCGGCACGAGCCTCTGTTTCCGCAAGGACCAGGCCCTCTTCGCGGGCCAGGCGGCCCCGGTGCTGGCCTCCAGGGCCCTCCCCGCCCGGGTGGACCTGGACCGGCTCACCCTGACGGTGGCGCCGCGGGAGGAGTGGAAGCAGATCTTCGAGGACGGCTGGCGCTGGTACCGGGACTTCTTCTACGACAAGAACATGCACGGCCAGGACTGGAAGGCCATCCATGACCGGTTCGCGGCCTGGCTTCCCCAGCTCACCTCCCGGGAGGACCTCAACTGGCTCATGAGCCAGATGGTGGGTGAACTGTGCGTGAGCCACACCTACGTTTCCGGTGGTGACACCTCCCCGGTGACCGCCCCCGGACTCCCGCGGTACGCCGGCCTCCTGGGCGCCGACCTCAGCGCGGACGGCAGCGGGCTCTACCGCTTCACCCGCGTCTACGGCCCCACCCCCTACGCCCCCGACGTCACGTCGCCCCTGGCCCAGAAGGTGAAGGAGGGCGAATACCTCCTGGCCGTGGGCGGCCATCCCCTCAAGGCCCCCGACGCCATCTACCAGAACCTCCAGGTCGTGCGCGGCCAGAAGGTGAAGCTCACCGTCAACGCGAAGCCGACCCTCGAGGGCGCGCGCACCGTGGAGATCGAACCCCTCGCCCGGGACACCAACCTGCGCTACGAGCGCTGGGTGGCCGACAACATCCGGGAGGTGGAGCGCCTTTCCGGGGGCCAGCTGGGCTACCTGCACCTCACCGCCATGTCCGGCGAGAACATCGGCCAGTTCGACAAGTACTGGCGGGCCTTCCGGTACCGCAAGGGCATCGTGGTGGACGTGCGGGGCAACGGCGGCGGCTGGACCGAGTACTTCATGGTGTCCAAGCTGGAGAACCGCCTCGTGGGCCACAACGTCATGCAGGGCATGGCGCCCTTCCGCTACCCCGGCACGGCCTCCGACGGGCGCTTCGTCTTCCTCACCAACGAGCAGAACGGCAGCGACGGCGAGGGCTTCCTCACCCACGTCCGGGCCCGCAACCTGGGCACCATCGTGGGCGTCCCCAGCTGGGGCGGCCTGGTGGGCATCATCAACACCCAGCGCACCCTGGACGGCGGCGCGGTGGAGCAGTCCAACAACGCCTTCTACGGCTTCGAAGGGACGTGGTGGGTCGAGAACCACGGCGTCGAGCCCGACATCCGCGTGGAGAACGACGCCGCCAGCTGGATGGCCGGTCATGACCGCCAGCTGGAGGTGGCCGTGGAGACGCTGCTGAAGCAGCTCGCCGACCATCCCACCCCCGCCCTGCCCCCGGTGCCCGCCTACCCTAAGCGCTGAGCCGTCCACCGCAGGATGGAACCCCGCCGCCCGTCAGGGCGGCGGTGCTGTTTCACGCCACCGCGCGGCCACGGGGCCCGCGGGTCCCGGCGCCACCGGGCGGGACTCGGCCGTGATGAGCAGTTCCGGCGGCCAGGGCCCCATCCCAAGACCCTCCAGGATGACCATGCCCCTCCCCTCGCCATCGGGGTCCGGAACCGCGAAGGCCCGCCCGCCAAACCAGAGCACGTAATGGGACCCCCGCGGCGGGGCGGGGAACCGGGTCAGGGTGAGCACGGCGGTATCCCGCCCCGGAATGCCCCGGAAGGCGGCATGGGTTCCCGCCTCCGCCGGCCCCTCCCACCCGGGCGGCACGAGCTTCAGGATCCGCAGGTGGCTGTTGGCCAGGAGGTCCAGGGCCCTGGCTTCGCGCCGGTCCCGGGCCACCTTGCGGCCCAGGAGCAGGGCACCCGGGATGCCCACCGCCAGCAGGGCCAGGGCCACCAGGGCCCCCAGACGCGAGAAGAGCCCCCGCAGGCCGGACCGGATGCGGGTCTTGGCGGTGCCGAGGGGGACCCCGAGGGTCTCCGCCACCCGCTCGTGGGAAAGCTCGGCGAAGTAGGCGAGGCGCAGGGCCCGCCGCTGGGGTTCCGGCAGCGCCGCCAGGGCCTCCTCGATGGCGCGGCGCTGGTACTCGCGCCACAGCGCCTCGTCGGGCAGGGGGTCCTGGGCGGCCAGGTCCAGGTCGTCGGGGGCGCCATCGGCGCCGGGGCGCCGGGACCGGGAGCGCAGTTCGTCCAGGATCCGGTTGTGGGCGATGCCCAGCAGCCAGGTGCGCACCGCCCCCCGTGCGGCGTCGAAGGTGTCCGCCTTGCGCCACACCGCCAGGAAGACGTCCTGGGCGATCTCCTCCGCCGCGGCCCGGTCCAGGGACTTGCAGGCCAGATGGAAGACGAGGGGGGCGTAGCGCCGGTGGAGATCCTGGAGCGCCGCCTCGTCACCCGACGCCATGCGGCGCACCCACTCCGCCTCCTCCTCCTGGGGTGACCTGGGGACCGGGGCGATGGGCACGGCGTCCTCCCGGGGACAAGGGTAGCTCCGTACGCTCACAGGCGGGTATCGGGGTCGACGGTGACGGACACGTCCACTTCCAGGGGCGCGCCCGGGGACGGCTCACGCACGAGCAAGTGGCGCAGGGGCTGCTGGGCGGGTCCCTGGACGACATGCCCCTGGAGGTCATAGACGCTGTCGTGGCAGGGGCAGTCGAACCCGTCGGTCCCCGCCGCGTTCACCGTGCACCCCCGGTGGGTGCAGACCGCCGTGAGGGCGTAGATCCCCCGGGCATCCACCACCAGGAAGAACCGTCCCAGCTTCCGGTAGTCCTTCACCATCCCGGGGGAGAGCCCGCCCCGGGTCTCGCCGGTGCGCTTCAGGGGCGCGTCCTCCGGCGGGGCCGGCTCGGCCCCCAGCATCCCGCCGGCGGCGAGGAGGCAGGACCCCGCGCAGAAGGCCCGGCGCGAGACGCACGGTACGGGGCTCATGACACCGCCCCGGTTGCGGCGAGGAACTTCGTCAGGGCCAGCTGGGCGAGCTCCAGCCGGGCCACGGGAGGCTTGCCGGCCAGGGCCGCGTGCACCTGCCGGAAACCCAGCCCGAGGTAGGGGCTGGCCGGATCCCAGGGAACCGGCGTCCGCCTCGGCTGCGACCCCGGTGCGGGCAGCGGAAAGATCAGCGACGTCGCCGCGTGGTGCTGGATCTGGCCCGTGGCGTGGTGGTGCTCCTGGTGGATGTGTCCGTAGAAGACCGTGACGTTGCGGTGGCCGGCCAGGAGCGCCAGGGCGTCGGCGCCGTCCAGGGTGTGCCAGTCCCAGTCCGGGTAGAGGTCGAAGAGCGGCCGGTGCGCGAAGATCACCAGGGGCGCGTCCTTGGGGACCTTCGCCACCTCGGAGGCGAACCAGGCCAGCTGCGGCTTGCCGAGCACCGAACCCTCCTGGGAGACGTTGTCCAGGGCGATGAAGTGGACCCCCTTGTGGGTGAAGGCGTAGCGGGAGGCCCCGAAGGCCTCGCCGTAGGCGGCCCCCCCGTCCAGGGAGGCGTCGTGCTCGCCGGGCAGGAACAGGACCCGGGGCGCCCGCAGCCGCGCGGCGTGCTCCTTGAACTGCGCCATCCGCTTCCGGCGCTGGTCCCCGTCATCCGTGGTGTGGGTGAGGTCGCCCGTGAAGATGACGAAATCGGGCGCGGGATGAAGGCTGTTGACCGCATCGATGGCCTTGGGAAGGGTGCCGGCCGTGTCGGGGTTGGCCTTTGCCCCCTCGAAGCCCCAGTGCGTGTCCGAAAGCTGGACGAAGTAGAAGTCGTCCCCCTTGCCCCCGCCCCCCTCCCCGAAGCCCGGCAGCCCCGTGGCGAAGACCAGCCCGCCCACGCCCAGGAACCTGAGGAAGTCCTGCCTGCTCATCCCGTCCGCCATGATCCACCCCCCGCTGCGCCCCGCCTGTCAAAAACCGGGCCTCATAGGGATTACGCCGGCGCGGGGGAAATGGATTGGCAGGATCGTGCCGGCAACTGATATATTAGATATCAGCTACCGGGCGCCCCATGACCCGACCCTCCCCCTTCGTCATCAAGTCCCTCCGCGAGCAGGTCTACGAGCACCTCAAGGGCGAGCTGCGCCGCGGCGCCCTGGACACGGGATCCTTCCTGGACCTGAACCGCCTCGCCGCGGAGCTGGGCGTGAGCCGCACGCCCCTGCGGGACGCGCTCATCCAGCTGGAGGCGGAGGAATTCGTCACCATCTCGCCCCGGCGGGGCGTGGCGGTGCGCAGCCTGGGGCACGAGGACATCCGCGAGCTCTACCAGATGATCGGCGCCCTGGAAGCAGGCGCCCTGCTGGCCGCGGCGCCGGGAATCCGTCCCGAGGACCTCGCCGCCCTGCGGGACCTGGATGCCCGGTCCCTGCGGGCCATCGGGGCCGGCGACCTCGACACCCACTGGGAGGCCAACTACGCCTTCCACGACTTCTTCCTGGACCGCCAGGGCAACGGCCGCGTCACCCGGCTCGTGCACCTGAAGAAGCAGCAGCTCACCGAGTGGAACCGCAAGTTCGAGCATCTCCACGCCGCCTGGGAGGGCAACGGCGTGAGGGAGCACGAGGAGATCCTCCGCCTCCTGGAGGCGGGCGACGCCCCCGGGGCCGCCGCCTACCTGCGGGACGTGCACTGGGGCTTCAAGGTGCAGGAGGCCTTCGTGGACCAGGTCTATTTCGAGGGCCGCCCGTGAACCCCCCGTGCATCCCCGCCGGGAAGGGCCGGGTCTTCGACATCCAGCGCTTCTCCGTCCACGACGGCCCCGGCCTGCGGACCACGGTCTTCCTCAAGGGCTGCCCCC
>DBME01000435.1:0-6340 GCA_002298155.1 Holophagaceae bacterium UBA706
CTGGTGCCGGTGGTGTTCCTGGCGGAGACCACGGGCCAGGCGGCCCTGGTGGTGCCGGCCCTAGTGGCCACCACGGTCTCCTACGTGGTGGTCCGGGAAGGGAATTGAGACAAGGTCCTGTGTATGATGTTGGTTTCGCCATCATCCGGCAGGGAGCCAGACATGACTTCAGAAACGGCAAAGATCATCTGGACGGGCGTCGACGAGGCCCCCGCCCTGGCCACCCACTCCCTGCTGCCCATCGTGAACGCCTTCACCAAGGCCGCGGGCGTGGTGGTGGANNGAAGCCCAGCGGGTGGGTGACGAGCTGGCCTTCCTGGGCGAGCTCACCCAGCACGCCCACGCCAACATCATCAAGCTCCCCAACATCAGCGCCTCCATCCCCCAGCTCAAGGCCGCCATCCGCGAGCTGCAGGGCCAGGGCTTCGCGGTGCCCGACTACCCCGAGGCCCCCGCCACCGACGCGGAGAAGGCCATCCAGAAGCGCTACGGCAAGGTCCTGGGCAGCGCCGTGAACCCCGTCCTGCGCGAGGGCAACTCCGACCGCCGCGTGGCCGCCTCCGTGAAGGCCTACGCCCGCAAGCACCCCCACCGCCTCGGCGCCTGGACCGCGGACTGCAAGGCCCACGTCTCCCACATGGACCAGGGCGACTTCTACGGCAGCGAGCGCTCCCTGACCCTGGACCAGCCCACCGTCGCCCGCATCGAGTTCGTGGACGCCGCCGGCCAGGTCAAGGTCCTCAAGGAGAAGCTCCCGCTGCAGGCCGGCGAGGTGCTGGACGCCTCCTGCATCAGCGTTCGCGCCCTGCGGTCCTTCATCGCGGCCCAGATCGAGGACGCCCGCAGCCAGGGCGTGCTCTTCTCCGTGCACCTCAAGGCCACCATGATGAAGGTGTCCGACCCGGTGATCTTCGGGCACTTCGTGTCGGTGTTCTTCCGGTCCGTGTTCGAGAAGCACGCGGGGGTCTTCAAGGAGCTGGGCGTCCAGCCCGACCTGGGCCTGGGCGACCTCTACGCCAAGCTCCAGAGCCTTCCCGCCGCCCAGCGCGAAGCCATCGAGGCCGACATCCAGGCNNGTGGATTCCGACAAGGGCATCACGAACCTCCACGCCGGCAACGACATCATCATCGACGCCTCCATGCCCGTGGTGATCCGCGATTCCGGCAGGATGTGGGGCGCCGACGGCAAGCTCCACGACGTGAAGTGCGTCATCCCCGACCGCTCCTACGCGACCTTCTACCAGGAGGCCTTCAATTTCTGCCGCGAACAGGGCCAGTTCGACCCCGCCACCATGGGCAGCGTCGCCAACGTGGGCCTCATGGCCCAGAAGGCCGAGGAATACGGCTCCCATGACAAGACCTTCAAGGCCCCCGCCGACGGCACCTTCCGTATCGTGGCCGCCGACGGCACGATCCTCCACGCCCACGCCGTGGAAGCCGGCGACATCTGGCGCGGCTGCCAGACCAAGGACCTGCCCATCCGCGACTGGGTCAAGCTGGCCGTGACCCGCGCCCGCGCCACCGGCACCCCCGCCGTCTTCTGGCTGGACAAGAACCGGGCCCACGACGCCCAGCTCATCCAGAAGGTCACCCGCTACCTCAAGGACCACGACACCGCCGGCCTGGAGATCCACATCCTCTCGCCCGTGGAGGCCATGCGCTTCACCCTGCCCCGCACCAAGGCCGGCCTGGACACCATCTCGGTCACCGGCAACATCCTGCGCGACTACCTCACGGACCTCTTCCCCATCCTCGAGCTGGGCACCAGCTCCAAGATGCTCTCCATCGTGCCCCTCCTGGCGGGCGGCGGGCTCTTCGAGACCGGCGCGGGCGGCTCCGCCCCCAAGCACGTCCAGCAGTTCCAGCAGGAGGGCTACCTGCGCTGGGATTCCCTGGGCGAGTTCCTGGCCCTGTGCGTCTCCCTGGAGCACCTGGGCAACACCTTCGGCAACGGCCGGGCCCTGCTCCTCGCCAGGACCCTGGACGAAGCCAACGCCCAGTTCCTGGAGAACAACCGCAACCCCGCCCGCAAGGTCGGCCAGATCGACAACCGCGGCAGCCACTTCTACCTGGCCCTCTACTGGGCCCAGGCCCTGGCCGCCCAGACCCAGGACGCCGAGCTCCAGGCCCGTTTCACCAAGGTCGCCAAGGACCTCGCCGACAACGAAGCCCGCATCAACGAGGAACTCATCGCCGCCCAGGGCAGGCCCGTGGACATGGGAGGGTATTTCCACCCTGATCCGGTCAAGACCGCCGCCGCCATGCGCCCCAGCCCCACCCTGAACGCCATCGTGGACGCCATCGCCGGCGCCTGAGGCGTTGGGAGGAACTGAATGCCGGCAGACCCGCTTGGGGCTGCCGGCATTTTGCCGTACGGCTGGCCCGAAGGCGGGAGGCTCGGTGCTGTTCTCGGCAAAGGCGGTACTTCAACGCCCTGCGGGGTCCAATCCCAAGCCACCGAGCCTGGCATTTGAAGGGATGTGGCGGTCGGATATCATGCAAACATCCTCAAACCTTGGCCTGGCAATCCATTCTGCAGGGGCGGACCCCATTCCGGGGCACAGCACCTTTCAAAATTCGGACATCCAGCTTCAGGAATCCATACGCCCATGACTCCCACACTCCATTTCTTGCAAAACGTCGGATTGGCGGCCTTCGTCGTGACGATCGTGCTGGAGTTCCCCTACATGGCCAAAAGTGTGGGAATCCCATCGGCCCTTTTCTGGATTTGGCTTTCCTGGCCAATGAGAACCCTCATGCCGTCGGGGACGGAGTATGACCGCATCTACGACAACACCCCTGAGTGGCTGAAACGCACGCAGACAGCGTTGATCGTATTCCTGGTCGGCATCTGGCTTTTGGGCAAATTTTCCAGATCGGTCTCCAATTGAGCATTCCTCCCCTCCCGCTTCAACCTCTCCCCTCGGCAGCAACCCAACCACCTTCGTTATAGGCATACCGATGAAGATCCCCCGGGCATTCCGAGCGTCCCTCCTGGCCTTTGCAGCCGTCGGCTGCTTCTCGCAGGCTTCAGGCGGGCAAGCTCCATACGAAGGCTTGAGAAACAAGGACGGGCTGGTCGTTGTGGGTAATGATGCGGGCCTGCATTTCACCGTCAACGTATTAGGTAAGGACATCCTGAAGTTTGGTGGACCAGAAGAGGAGAAACTCTTCTTATCAGTTGACAGAAAATTTTTGCAAATATTGGCATCTAAACTTGAGTCCTCAGTAATTGGATCGCCCCTTTCTTCGCGCGAGAAACTGGCAGCCCATGTCAAATGGGATTTCGAGTTTCTGCAGAAAGGGCTCGGGCCGGCCACCCAGACAACTGAACCGTTTGAACCCACTCGCTTTGTGGACGCCATTTATGCGGTAGCCACCCCGAAGGCGCCAGGGCCTGCAAAGCATCACCTTTTCATATATATTTTGCACAACAATTCAGTCCTGACCATCTATACGATTGTTTCCGACAAGGTTCCACTTGAAGTAGCGAAAAAGATGCTATTTGACGTTGCCTTGAGTGTTCAATTCAAAGAAGCCATCATCGATCCTCAGCAATTGGCTGAGACATTGAACAAGCAAAACCAGCACCCTGAGTAGGCTTCCAGCCGGTCACTTAGACTCTAAAATGATTCGCACGGACTCACCCCATGAAATTCAACCCAGCGGAAAAGATCGTGGATAATTGCCGGAGCAAGAATGGGAAACCCCTACAAGGTTGATCCTGGCGCGTTCAGGAAAAAACGGATGACGGCCCAGAATGAATCCCTGGTCAGCCTCCAGGTCGAATCGACCCAACCACCGCCCTCGATCAGAGCCTCGGCCTACCAGGCCATCTATTTCGGACCCACCGCAGGCCAGCCCACCAAGGCCGGCGGGGACGTGAAGCCCGGCTGGGGGAAGACCCTCCTGCGGATCCTCTTCTGGCTTTGGTTTTCGTGGCTCCTGTCGGCGGCATTCCTCCGTTTCTTCCAATAGGCCTCACGCTCGATCCCATCGATATCCAACGCTCCGCCCGGCCACACCCTGAGTGCGTCCCAACCTCCTCACCGCCGTGGAAAGGCCGGTCCATTGGATAGTAATGCGATCTCTGGGTAACCTGGGCGGTGAGCAACCACCTTCTCCACCCCTTCCCTCGGGCGATGATGGCCAACGAAGCACTTCACCTCACACTCATTCTTTGCATCTGTGCGTTCCTCGGCTGGGCCTCCTGGATCGGGCTTCGTGACCCGGACAGGGCACTGGCGTGGTTGGACAGGAACCTGCCATTCATCAACCGGTGGAACGAGATCTTCTTTTCCAGCCGGAGCCGCATGAGGGGCTGGATCCGAGTCCAGTCCGTCTGCTACCTCCTGCTGGCGGTGCTGATCGGCATCGATCTGGTGTGGCGCTTGTATCGTGGTATTCATCCCTAGGCTGATCGGGAATCCGACCCCATCCGAGCGAGGAAACATGGCCGCGCGTGAGATTTCGAAGCTCCTCTTCACCACTGTCTATCCCCTTTACGTCCAGAAGGCCGAGCGGAAGAACCGGACCCGGGAAGAGGTCGACACGATCATCTGCTGGCTCACGGGCTATTCGCGCGCCGAGCTGAACAAGCATGCAACGGTGAACATCGACTTCCAGCACTTCTTCGACCAGGCCCCGGCCATCCACCCGAAGTGCCCGGAGATCAAGGGTGTCGTCTGCGGGGTGCGCGTCGAGGACATCGTCGACCCCATGGAACAGAAGATCCGCTTCCTCGACAAGCTCATCGACGAACTCGCCAAGGGGAAGTCGATGGACAAGATACTGCGTCAATAATCCTCTTTAGAATCAACCTGTTGAATGAGCCTCACCCAAAGCCGCACCGGATGGGCTCCGGGGCCTGCTGGGTCGATCCCGCCCGATCCCGGGGGGATGCTAGAGTGGTTACGACCCGCCAGGTCCCGCCGGCAACGGAGCTGCGGTATTCCTGCCGGAACTGGCGGTTGAATCAACCCCGCTCACGTGGTGCCCCATGGACAACCCTTACTACCCACCAGGATCCGAGTACGCCGCCCCCAAGAGGACCTCCATCGGCAAGTGGATCCTCTGGGGCTGCGGTGGAGCCTTGCTCCTGTTCCTGTCCCTGGGACTGGCCTGTTTCGTCCTGATCAAAGGGGCGATGAAGGTGGGTGATGCCCAACTCGGGCCCGCCTGTTCCGAGTACCTGGCGATGGTCGGGAAGAAGGATCTATCCGGGGCCTACAAGTTGATGGGAGAGGCCGGCAAAGCCGAAATCTCCGAGGCCAGGCATAACGCCATCATTGGCGGTATCACTGAGAAGCTGGGGCCGATCAAGTCCATGAAGGTGGAATCTGTCGAAACCGGGGTGGACCGGACCGGCAGTTGGGGCAAGATCACCTATGACACGGAATTCCAGAACGGGCCCGGCACGATCCACGTTGAGTTACGGAAGGAATCAGGGCATTTCAAGGTCGTGGGAATCCAATACCAATCGCCCCTTCTGGCGGAGGCGATCAACAAGGCCCTGGCAAAACCGGACTAGGGTCCGGTGACAACCATCCTCCCCAAGGTCAGGCTCCCGCCTCTTTGGAACCATGCAATCACCCACCCAGGAACCCGATGGAAACGCCCCTTCCCTCCAGCCCTGCCCCTGGCATCAAGACCTGCCCCAGGTGCGGCTTTGCCACTGAATCCTGGGCATCGATCTGTCCCCAATGCACCTATGAATGGATCTCGCCGGAACAACAAATTGAAGCCGAACCGATGACTGCCTTTGATTCGGTCCTGACGATGGACGGGAAACCTCCACGGGTCGTATTCATCCTCATAGCCATGAACATCCTGGTATTCCTGGTCATGGTGCTAAATGGGGTAAATTTCGTTTCCCCCGAAGCCGGCGTCTTGTACCGGTGGGGGGCCAACTTTCCGCCCGCCACGGTCCATGGCCAAGGGTGGAGGCTTCTCACCTCGACCTTCCTGCACTTCGGCGTTATCCACCTGGCCGTTAACATGTGGGCGCTCTGGGCCGGCGGCCCTCGGATGGAGCGGGTTCTCGGGCATGCCGGCTTCTCGGTCACCTATTTCCTCTCCGGCCTCGCGGGCAGCGTGGCGACGCTGACCTTCCACCCCCTGGCGGTCGGGGCAGGCGCCTCGGGCGCAATCTTCGGGGTATTCGGAGCCATGGCGGGGGTCCTGCTCAGGGACCGGAAATCGATCCCCCACCCCGTGTTCATGGCCGTCGGCAAGAGCATTCTCATATTCCTTGGCATCAATCTGGTCTACGGGCTCAAACCGGGAATCGACCTCTCCGCCCATTTCGGCGGCTTCGCCGCTGGAATCCTTTGCGGTGCCA
>DBME01000435.1:6397-16415 GCA_002298155.1 Holophagaceae bacterium UBA706
CAAAGCCGTTTCAGGCTCCCCGGTCTGACGATGGCGGTGGGACTGGCACTGATCGGAAGCCTCGCTGCGGGGGTCGCCCACCTCAATCGGAAGGACCTCAGCGTCCCCTTCGAGCGGGTCGAGTTCGCGGCAGTGGAGGATGCAATGAAGAAGATCCTCCAGGAGCATTTCGAATCCAAGAAGGATCTGCAGGGCATCGCCGTGAAAACGGTGACGATCCTTCACCGCGAGGGGAATGAATACAGCGGAACCGTCGTCCTTTCGCGGATCGACAGGGAATTCAGCCTGTCGATCCGTCTTACGATCGAAGGAACCAAGGTGTCCTGGACCCTTCAAGATGTGTCGACCGGAAAAAAGCCTACCTGACACCTTGTCAATTGTGGCGACGAGAGATCAGGGAATCCATTTGACCCCGACTACGCAAGGAGCCTTCGATGAAAATCCTGGCGCTGGAGGTTGAACGTGCGGGTGCAACCGCGGGCGATTTCGAGCCCCACCTCCGGGCAGAGGCGGCCCAGGCATGGGCCCTCCAGCAGGAGGGAATCCTGCGCGAAATCTATTTCCGCACCGACCAGCATTCGGCCGTCCTCATGCTGGAATGCGCCGATCTGGCCCAGGCGAACACGGTTCTGGCATCGATGCCGCTTGTGCGGGCGGGCCTGATTACCTTCGAGGTCATTCCCCTTGGTCCCTATGACGGGTTCGAAAGGCTTTTCGCCTGAAGGCCCGCCAAGAGCCAGGGGTGTTCGCGGGGAGTAGACCCAATCAGAAGACTATCAAGAACGGAGATTAGGCCCATGGCTGCAATCCTCGATCCTCCAAGCGCCACCGAACTCAAGTCCACCCTGAAATCCGCGCTTCCCGTGTGGCAGGCACTGATCCAGGGGGCCGAAACCCGGTGCGTTCCGTTGCTCCAGGTGTGGAAGCCGTCGAAGACCGGATTCGACCGCATGTGCCTGTTGCAGCATCGGAAGAGAACCATCCTCTACCTGACGCCCGATGTGGACGCCATCTGGGTGGCCGTCATTCTGGGGGAACGCGCGTACCAGATCGCATTGGGCAGTTCCCTCTCGGCCAGGATCAAGGACCTCTTCACCCAGGCAAAACCATACGTGGAGGGCCGTGGGATCCGGTTTTCAGTGACCTCGGCCGAGGACCTCGCTGAGGTTTTCGAGCTGATTCGGATCAAGATGACGCCCTGACCTGCGGCCCCGGCGAGCGCCATCCCATAGTGCGTCCCGCCACGCCACCCTCGCTGCAGGAAGGCGGCCAGCTACCGTTGTGCCAGGCAGGGCCGGGGAACGGCTGCCGGAGCCGGGCAAGGCCCTGGCGCCACCTCCCGGGCGATCTTGGGCGCCCTGGCCTCCATCATGGCCCGCATGGCCCTGGGGGAATCCACCCGCATCGAGGCACCCATCCAGCTATGTATAATCAGCGCAAGCTCCTGAACCCTGTCTATACGATTCATCGGGGCATACTGGGCGATTTCTGGAACACTCCCTCAAGGTGGACAGGGCCTTCTTTATGCCTGGATTGATCTCACCAAACTCCAAGGACTTCATTTATGGAACCCAAGGTGCTATTCCGCCCCGTCGGCCCTACGGAACTGGCCTTGATCGAGGCTTCCGGATGGAAGGCCTTTCCACCACGTTTGCCTGATCAGCCCATCTTTTACCCAGTCCTCAACGAAGCCTATGCCGTGCAGATCGCCCGGGACTGAAACGTCAAGGACAGCGGGTCAGGGTATGTCACCCGGTTTGCCGTGGATGGGGAGTATGCCAAGCGTTACCCCGTCCAGATCGTGGGATCCTCCCTGCACGAGGAACTCTGGGTGCCGGCCGAAGCGTTGGAGGAGTTCAACAACCATATCCTCGGCCTCATTGAGGTCGTCCAGGAATTCCGCAACGGCATGCGTTCCTCGGGGCAAGATGGAATTGCTACGGAATAGCCTTTCCCGATTGGGCCTGCACCTGCGGTGCACGCTCCTTTTCGCAGTTGTGGCCGTGGCCATGCCTGCCAGGACGCCCCACCTGGTTCGGCTTGACCGGATCGGGCAATTCCCGGTGAACCAACGAATTGCCATTTCGGCGGTCTTCCATCACCTGAAGGCTTCGGGCGAGGATCCTCGGGATCGCTTCGCCGAGGTCAGCGGTGATCCACGCAAGGTGTTTACCGTCACTCTTTGGTCAAGACAGAGTGTCCTCCTGATGAAGAAAGGAAGGCCCGTCAATACTGGCGGTGGGGAAATCTTCAGGGTCGATCCCACCTCCGGCCAGATTCTGGAGACCCTTTACGAGCAGTGAAACGCTGGCGAATCAAGGGTGCCAGCCCGCACGATCCGCCTTTCGCGATGCCAAGATAGATTCACGATTCCTTTTGGTGTGACATGACTTCAGCCATCCTCCGGTGCCCGGCCTGCGCGAAGGTTCTGCCCGAGGCACAGGCGAAGGTCCTCGGCCAGGAACGGCGGAACGGCGAGTACAGCCCATGGTTCCTTGCCGGCTACTGTTCCTACGCATGCCACACCGCCACCCAAGGCGCCCCCGAACCGAAGTCAGCGCCCAGCCCACCCAATCCGGGCCTGCGGCTGCGACAGCCACCAGCCGCCATGGACGAGCCTTCCTTCGAAGCTTTCCCCTTGGACGATTCCCGGCAGGCCCGTTGGGAAATCCTCTCGGGCCTGGGCCTGACCTTCCTGGGGGCGTTGGTGACGGGCGGCACCTACTATCTGGCCAGCGCCCGCCTCACGCAGCCCTACGTGGTGATCGCCTACGGCCCCCTCCTATGCGGCGTGGGCCGGCTGTGCCAGGGGCTGTTCGACTATGCGATGCTGAAATGGTTCTAGCAGCCAATGGCCCTATGCCACTGCACCATCACCGCGGCACCGCCACAGCCTGAGGAACAAACTCCCATCCGTTCTAGAAAGGCGGCGGGAAAGCTCCTCCCGTGCGACACTAAAGGCTGCTTTCGCACGTAATGAGGAGTTCCATGACCGAAGCACCCGGAAAAGCCGCCAAAAAGGTGAAGGTGAAGCCTCAGACCCCTGAGGAACGCATGGAGGCCTTGCGTTATAACCACATGATGTACGGGCGCACCGCCAACGAGATGAGCCCCAACGCCAAGAAGGTCGACTACGGCGCACCCTACCTGAAGCACCCCAAGTTCCAGGGCCTCATGTCCGCCTTCAAGAACGGGACCAAGTTCCAGTTCAGCGTGGTGGACAAAGGCAAGACCCACATCATTTCCACCGACGGCACCCACATCAATTTCAACGAGAAGGTGATTTTCTATTCCCGGGCCCTGAACAAGTACGAGCGCAGCCTGCTCATGGACCGGAGCGTCGTCCTCCAGCACAAGACCATCGACGCCTTCGTGCACATGGTGATCGCGGTGATCCGGTTCCTGCCTGAGCTGGATTCGCCCGCCCTGACCTTCCGGAACAACGAATTCCTCTACGGCGACACCGAACTGAGCGTGGGCATCGCCGAACAGGGTCCGAACATCCTCATCGGCGGCTACAAGATCAACCTTGGCAAGACCAAGTAGCTCGATCCACTGGCGGGGCCGCCTCGGCGTCTTCCACTGGGACCGGAACGGGACCCAGGTGCGGATGTGGCTCCGCCTTGCCGGACATTCCCTCTGGATCGACACCCCCATGGGCCGGCTGGAGGTGGACGGCCGGAGCCTGGTGCTGGGTTCCTGGATCGCCCGGCGACCTCTTCATTGCCTGGAGGGCCGGCGGCTTGAGGTGGCTCCGCCCGAGGGCCTGGACCCCCAGCAGACCGGGGCCTACGGGCGCCTGGCCGCGTTCCTGGACACCCACCGTAGGCGCCGGTTCCTCAACGGCTTCCTGGAAGCCCTGCCCGGGACGGGTGGCACCTGGGCCCTCCTGCTCCTGCTGCTCCCGTTCTACGGCTGGGGCCTGACCGTATTGAACCCCGGCACGGGCGCCTTCCCCACCCCGGGGGTCCTGGGCGGCGCCCTCCTGGCGGGCGCGGCCCTGGCGGCGGGGCGCCTGAAGGGACTCACGGCCCTGGTGTGGGCCGTGGCGGGCATCCTGGCCTACCTTACCCTTCAGCCCGACCCCGTGCCGCCCATGCTCCTCCTGGCGGCCCTGGCTCTGGTGTGGGCCTTCGGGGGCATCCGGCTCCTGGGTCCCCTGCCCTGGGTCCTGGCGCTGCTGGCCGCGCCGGGGACGTTCCCGGCCCGGATGGCCACGCCCCATGCGCTCTACGCGCTGCTGCCGGGTCTCGCGGCCGGGTTCCTGGCGCTGCACCGGGAGAAGGTGGCGCTGGCTTCGGGGCGGGACGCCATCTGGCGCTTCGAGATCCTGGCCAAGGCCCTGGCGGAGGTGGACAAAAGCCAGTTGTGGGCCCTTCATCCCGTATTCCGTGCCCAGGCCCCGCCCGAGGCGGCCCATCTGGCGCCGGTGTTCCTGAGCCTGGACCGGGACCAGCAGCCCTGGGAGGCCGTGTCCCCGGAGGGGCGGTGGATCTTTTTCCCCGACGCGGTGCTGGAGGTCCAGGACGCCAGCGGCACGGCGCGGCTGGTGCCCCGGAGCCGGATCCGGGTGGAGGGGACGCCCTGCAGCTGGCCCGCCGCCCCTCCCGGCATGGGGGATGAGCAGTTCGCCCTGTCCCTCCGGGGCGAGGGACTCACGGGGCTGGACCTGGTCTTCGGGCACGGCTGGCAGGGGCGGCGGCTGCTGCAGCGCCTGTCCCAATGGATCGGGCCCGGCGAGGCGGTGGCGCCGGAAGCCATCGCGCCCGTGGATTCGGACGAGGCCGAAGCCTGGCGGCTGCTGGGCCTGGCGCCCGGCGCGAGCGCCAAGGACCTCCAGCGGGCCTACCACCGCCAGGCGCGGCGCTTCCACCCGGATTTCTGCCCGAACCTGCCCGAGGCCGAGCGGCGCGAACGGGAGGACCTCATGGTGCGGCTCAACGATGCCTACGACCGGCTCCGCAGACAGAAGGCGGCCTGAGCGCCCGGGTCAGAACGGGCAGATGATCGCCTTGCTCGCCTCCTGGCGCAAAGCCTCCAGGGCGTCCTGGGTGTCGAAGTCCAGCGCCAGCTCCAGGTAATCCGACTCCCTATTGTCGATCCACCAGCTCGCCTCGGTCCTCGCCAGGAGGAGGGGCAGCACCCGGCCGAGGTAGCGGTCCGTGGCGGGTTCCAGGCCCTTGAGCTTGCGTTCCTGGTCCATGCGCCAGGCCTCCACCTTGACCTTCGCCAGCACCTCGGCCCGCAGGGACCTTGCCCAGGACACCTGCCTGGCGGCGCCCTCCAGGTCGGGGAGATCCGGGATGCCGCAGAGGGCCTCCTGCTCCTCGGCCTTGGCCAGGGACCAGCAGGACGTGCACAGCTGGGTCTTCTGCCACGCGATGTCCTTGGCCTTCTTCCAGGCGGGGCCGGTAAGGGCGTGGGGCTCCTTGTGGCCGCAGGTGTGCTTGACGCTGGTGCCGCGCTTGCGGGTGCCCACGGTCGATGGCCGTCGGGGGCGCGCGGGCTTGGCCTTGGCCCGGGGCTTCGCCTTCAGGCCCGCCTTGGCGGGGCCGCTCCGGGTGCTCTTGCCGGGTTTCCGGCTGGGAAAAGCCATGCGTCGTCTCCTGGCCGCCCCGGCAGGGCGTGCCCTGCCTCAATCCTGGTCTGGACGGGCGCCGGGGACAAGCCTTCCCCCGCCCACGTTCCGCTGGGTCCCGCCTCCGGACGTCTGCGACAATCGGGGAGCTTCACGCCTCCCGGAGGTCCCATGCGCAACCTGCTCCGCGGCATCGCCGCCCTACTGGCGGGTTTCATCACGCCCGGCGCCCCCATGTTGACCGTCGAAACCCCCTTGCCCCGGACGACCCGTTGAAACTCCCCCTCGCCCCCCTTTTCCTCCTGGCATGCACGGCCCTTTCCGCCCAGGCCACCCCGGCCTGGACCTTCTGGATCGAGCAGAACGGCGTCATCCAGCGCGGCCCCGCCATCCGTCTGAAGCGGGCCCCCTTCACCTTCCATTTCAAGGGTCTGCCCGAGAACGACTTCGGGGTCGCCGCCACGGTCAAGGCCGAGGAACTGCCGGACTTCGACCACCTGGAAGCGGTCTTCCGGGTCGGGAACGGGCTCCTGGTGGACCAGCCCAACACGAAGATCTCCGTCAGCGACGAGGGGATCGTGGCCAAAGGCTGGAGTTCCTGGAACATGTGGGCGTGGCACGGCCCCGAGGAGAAGGAGTTCATCTCCGGCTTCCAGAAGCGGACCCCGAACAAGGACGGGAGCATCACCTACACCCGGCGCATCGACCAGCTGTGCGTGGACGACGGCACCAAGGACGCGTGCACGCCGGTGGCCACGTCGGAGTTCACCAAGGTCTACCTGATCATCACCCGCATCCCCTTCGTGAAGGAAGGCGGGCTGAAGGCCACCCGTTGGCTCGAACCCGTGCGGGTGACGCTCACCTTCGAGTAGCACCGGAGGCCTCCAGCCGCCCGGAAGCTCCAAAGAGAGCGCGAATAGACCAATCGAAGTTTGCCCTGTTAAATCTGAATTCAGAGTGCTTATACAAAGCGGCCGATCCGTGTTCGCGAACCGGCCGCCTGATCCTGAATTCCATTACCCAGGTAATCCCTTCGCCTCACCGCCCGGTTTTCAAGCGTGGCGCTCCTCCAGCGCCGTGGCGTTGGGGAACAGGATGTGGCTCTCCAGATAGATGTGAAGGTGCAGGTCCTCCTCGAGGCTGCGCAGGCCCAGGTACAGGGACCGGAAACTGCCGCAGGCATCCTCAGGCAGGGTGAAGTCGTGGGTCAGCTCGCGGATCTCCCGCAGGATCTCCCCGGCGGCCTCGTGCTCGCTCTGCATGACGGCGATGGGGCCCCGCACGGTGCCGAAGCAGGCGTCGCAGGTGGAGGCGCCGGCCTCGAGCTTGCGGATGTAGGGGAAGAGGATCTGCTCCTCCTTCTCCAGGTGCGGCATCAGGTCGGCCCGCAGGCTTTCGAAGAGACGCCCCACCCGCACCAGCTCGGGATGGTTGGGGCCGTGGACCCGGGCCACCTTCTCCATGAGGGGGGCCACCCGGCCCAGCTCGTCCCGGGTGAAGGTGTGGTGCGTGGCCTCGATGTGGGCGATGAGGTCCGTGAGGGAACCCGCGGCCAGGGTGGCGGGGTCCAGGGGGGCCGCGGCGGGGGCTTCCAGCTCGGCCAGACGGGGCAGCATCTCCTCCACCGCCACGCCGGCCTGGGCGCAGGCCTCGGCGAGGCTCCGGTGGCCTCCGCAGCAGTAGTCGATGTTGCGGCTCTCGAAGAGCCTCATGGTGCCGGGGTTTTCCAGAACGATGTCGCCGATGCGGGTTTGGGAACTGAAGTGCATGGTCGCCTCCTGACGACCAATATCCGACCATTCCAGTCAGGTAACCTTGACCGGGATCAAGACTCCGGAATAAATAATGGCCGCGGCGATCGNNCCCGCCTTGACCAGGGTGCCGGCCCGGAGCCCCAGGAGGCGCAGCTTGCGGTCCAGGGGGGCCCGGCGCAGGCATTCCCGGGCCGCGTCCCGCAGGCCGTCGGCGTCGGCCACGGCCCAGGCCAGGGTGATGTCCCGGGAAAGGATGGTGAAGTCGTCGAAGCGGAGCTTGATGCCCACGGTGCGGGCGGCCAGGCCCTTGCGCTCCAGGTCCCCGGCCAGGCGCGCGCAGAGGTCCAGCAGGATGGCCGTGAGCTTCTCCCGGTCCTCCCGGGGGTGGAGATCCCGCTCGAAGGTGGTCTCCCGGCTCACGGACTTCACGTCCCGGGTGATGGTCAAAGGCCGGTCGTCCTTTCCCCGGGCCGCATCCGCCAGCCAGGCGCCATAGCTGCGCCCGAAGGTCTGGATCAGCAGCGCGGGGTCCGCCGCCGCCAGGTCCCCGATGGTGAGGATCCCCATGGCCTCGAGCCGCGCGGAGGCCTTGGGGCCGATGCCGTTCACGGCCCCCACCTTCAGGGGCCAGATGCGGGCCGGCACGTCCTCCATGGCCAGGACGGTGAGGCCGTCGGGCTTGTCCAGCTCGGAAGCGATCTTGGAGAGGAGCTTGTTGGGCGTGACGCCGATGGAGCAGGACAAGCCCGTGGCGGCGCGCACGGCGTCCTTCAGGCTCCGTGCCAGGGCCACCGTCTCGCCGGGCACCTCCGTAAGGTCCAGGTAGATCTCGTCGATCCCCCGGTCCTCCATGACCGGGGCGATGGCCGCCACGGCGGCCTTGAAGGTGCGGGACACGCGGCTGTAGGTCTCGTAGTCCCCCGGCAGCAGGATGGCGTCGGGCGCCAGGGCCGCGGCCTTCATGAGCCCCATGCCTGACCGCACCCCGAAGACCCGGGCCTCGTAGGTGCAGGTGGTGACCACGCCCCGCCCCGCGTAGGCGCGGAGCCGGCATAAACCTTCCTCGGGGGCCTTCTTCCGGCCCCCTCCGATCACCACCGGAAGGCCCCGGAGTTCCGGATACTTCAGGAGTTCAACCGACGCGAAGTAGGCGTCCATATCCAGGTGCGCGATGCGCCGGGTGGGCAAGGCGTCGGCATCGGTTCCTGAAGGCATGGGCGGTTCCCCGGCTGGGATGACGAAATTATAGCGAACAACGAAGCCAAAAACCATGGCGAAGGCGAACCCCAAGCGCCTTGCATGCATTACCTTTGGGGGTGGATCCCTCAACCCCGCAGGGCGCGGGGGTGTCCAATCCCACGAAAGGAGTGGACCATGTCCAGCCTTCGCATCCTCCCATCCCTCACCCTGGCCCTCGTGGTCGCTTCCGCCGCGTCGGCCGGCGTCCCCTGGTTCAAGGGCGGCCATCCCCGGGGCCCCGGCGGCATGGTCCATGTGCCGGGTGGGGTCCGGTGGGGCGGCCACGTGGGCATCGGAGGCGGCTTCTACAGCCGGCCCGTGCGCATCCTGCCCCGTGGCTACCTGACCTACACGTTTGGCGGTTCTCCCTGGTACATGCACAACGGCTACTGGTACCGGCCGTGGCGCGGCGCCTACGTGGGTTGCTACCCCCCCATCGGCCTCTGCCTGCCCCTCCTGCCCTTCGGCTATTCCACGGTCTGGTTCGGCGGCACCCGCTACTACGCCTATGAGGACGTCTATTACGTAGACGCTCCCGCGGGCGGCTACACCGTGGTGGATCCCCCCGCGGAGCGCGAGGCGCCCCGCGCCCAGCCCCGCCCCGGCAGCCCCGACGCTGCGGCCCTGGACGCCCTCCTCATCGTGCCCAAGGAGGGCCAGAGCGAGGAGAAGATGAAGGCCGACCGCGACGCCGCCCAGCGGTACGCCATGGACGAGAGCCGCTACGATCCCGCCCGCAGCGACCCCGCGGATCCCGGCACCCCCCGCGCCCGCCGCGCCTACCTGAAGGCCATGCGCGCCTACCTGGAGGAGCGGGGCTATTCGGTGAAGTAGCGGCCTGGAAGGGACTCGTAAACTGGCGTGGCCAGGGGATTTGTCATCCCTTCGTCACGCCAGATTTTTTTGCCGTTTTCCCGTACGCCCGTAAACCGTTCGGGAGGTGCCTCGTAAGCTAAGGCAAGGGACCCTCACAAGCCCTTAGTTCTTTCCCAAGGAGGTTGCCATGGGTATGGCGCGAGCTCTGTTCACGTCCACGATTTTGCTGCTTGCGGGCAGCACGATGATCGCCGGGTCGCCCGACGGTCTTTTCTCGTCCGTGAAAAAGAAGTGGCCCAGCAAGAAGGAAGCGTTCGTGGTGTGCAATGCCACCACCAGCGCGAAAGCCCTCGATGAGCTGGTCGCCTCGGCGACCCGCATGGGTTATCAGGTCCAGGTCTTCGACGTGGCCACGGAAGGTGATGTGGACAAGGCCACCGGCATCGTCCAGAACACCCGCCCCGACTTCGTCGTCCTCCTCGACCAGGATTCCATCCTGGGCGTCAACGGCAAGAAGACCAAGCGTTTCATTGAGCGCGTGGGCGCCGTCGGCGTCCCCACCGTCGGCACCGGCGAAGGCCTGGTGAAGATCGGCGCCGTCCTCAGCGACAGCCCCGCCAAGAGCTGACCC
>DBME01000034.1:0-4177 GCA_002298155.1 Holophagaceae bacterium UBA706
GGGCCGCGCCTGGGGGAGGCGGCTACCGCGCGGTGAGCTTCTGCGCCTCGGGCGTCTCCAGCCAGGCCAGGAGCTTGAGGATGGCGGGGCTGGGCGCCTTGCCCTTGATGACCAGGAGGATGGGGCGGGTGACGGGAGGGGTGGTCACGGGGCTGTTCACCTTCAGGCTCTTCTGGGAGGCCAGGGGCGCGAAGCCGATGGAATGGGGCGTCGCGGCCACGGCCTCCAGGAGGGTGGTGCCGGCCGGGGCATTCCAGGTGGTGGGGCCGAAGGGCGCGTCACCCAGGATCTGGCCCCGGAAGGTGTCGTTGGTGGCGACCTGGGTGGGGTCCAGGAGCACCGTGATGGGGGCGTCATCGGCGCCCAGGTCCTTCCAGTTGCGGATGGCGCCGCTGAAGATCCCCCGGAGCTCGTCGCGGCTCAGCATCATGAGCATGATGTCGGGGCTGGTGAGCACCTGGATCTGGTCGGTGCCGATGGTGTAGCGGGTGATCTCCTCCTCGGCAGGCACCCGGAGGTTCTTGGCGCGGATGGACTTGAGCCAGTCCTCCCAGGTGAGGCCGCCCGAAGCGGCGTCCACCTTGCCCTCGTCCAGGAGGCGCCAGGCCTCTGGGCTGCGGGCATCCTTGAGGACCAGGTGGATGCCCGTGGCCTTCTCGAAGGCCTCCCGCACGGGGTTGAAGATGTTCTGGGCTGGCGTGATCCCCACGGCCAGCGTGAGTTCACTCTGGGCGGACAGCTGGAGGGAGGCGAAGACGATCAGGCAGATCCTGGCCCAATTCATAGATTCTCCTTAGTCTGGAAGGAAGATCGTCCGCAAGGGCGCCCACTTCCTTATCGGAGTTTGTGTGATTCTCTTAATTTCTTCTTCAAAGAAGTTGGCGTTTGAAAAAGCGGAAATGACGGCGTCTTTTTCACAGCCCGACCTCCTCAAAGAGGCCAAAGTGCTGGCGGGGCTCCTCAAGGGCTTGGATTTGCGGGAGTTGGGTGCCCTAATGTCCCTATCCGACGACCTCGCCGCCCTCACGGCGGGGCGCTACCGTTCCTGGAAGCCCCCCTTCACGCCGGCCAACGCCCGGCCCGCGGTGATGGCCTACAGCGGGGACGCCTTCGCCGCGCTGGATGCTGGGAGCCTGGGCGAGGAGGAACTGGGCTATGCCCAGACCCACCTGCGCATCATGTCCGGCCTCTACGGCCTCCTGCGTCCCCTGGACCTCATCCAGCCCTACCGGCTGGAGATGGGCGCGCGCCTGGCCAACCCCAAGGGAAACGATCTGTACGCATTCTGGCGCAAGACGCTCACCGCCGCCGTGGCGGGAGCCTTGAAGGCGGACGGCGGACCGCTGGTGAACCTGGCGTCCGGGGAGTTCTTCTCGGCGCTGGACGTGGACGCGCTGCCGGGACGCATCGTGACGCCGGTGTTCGAGGAACTGCAGAAGGGGGTCTACAAGGTGGTGAGTTTCCACGCCAAGCGGGCGCGGGGGCTGATGTGCCGCTTTGCGATCCAGAACCGGGTGCGGAAGGTCGAGGATCTCAAGGGGTTTGATACGGATGGGTATGAACTCGACCGGGCGGTGAGTGGGCCGGACAGGTGGGTCTTCAGGAGGTAGGCTGCTGTCGATCGGTGGAGGGGGGGGCGCATTGTCCCGTGGCGCCGTAAGCTCTATAGTTCCAATTAATCGCTGAGGCCCTGGGGAGGCTGAGGATCTCTGAGGGTTATCAGGTGAATTGGGTGATGGCCCATTGGGGCGAGCGGAGTCACGGTTGGACAAGCGCCGCCAGCCACTAATACCTGCCCGGCTTTTGCAATCGGTCCAGCTGTTCGAAGATGGATCGGCTTGAAAGGTTTGACGGGGTTAACGGGGCCTTCCGTTCACAGGCTAGGTGGCAGAAACGTATCCAGGAACCGGCCGGCGGGACGTGAACGGGCGGGCTGGCCGTTGACGAAGACTTCCCGGATCCCTTCGGCGGGGAGGTCGGGTTCGGCGTAGGTGGCGCGGTCCCGCACCGTGGCCGGGTCGAACAGGACCAGGTCGGCGTGGTGGCCCACCTTCACCCGGCCCCGGCCCTTCAGGCCGAAGACCCCGGCGGGGAGGGAGGTCATGCGGCGCACGGCGGTTTCCAGGGTGAGCGGGCCGCCGGCTATGGCCCGGGCCAGGGTGCGGGCGAAGGCGCCCCACAGACGGGGATGGGGGTGAACGTCGTGGGGCAGGCCGTCGGAACCCACCATGCAGCGCTCCCACGCGAGGAAGCGGTCCACGTCGGCGGGGTCCATGTGGAAATAGACGCCGCCGCCGGGCTGGAGGCGGTCCAGGGCTTCGGGCTGGCCGCAGCCCCAGGTCCGCGCAACCTCCTCCAGGGTCCTGCCGGCGGCTTCGGGATGGGGGCGGGACCAGGCGATGATCACCTTCTCGGACTGGGCGGCGAAGGCCGGATCGAGCACGGTGGAACCGGCCTCGTAGGGGTAGGCGTCGATGGCGAAGGGGATGCCGGCGCCCTCCTCGGCGTAGATGCGCATGAGTTCCTGCGAACGTCCGCGGTTGGCCTTGCCGGCGACCTTCTGGTGGCTGAGCACCAGGAAGGCGCCGGATTCCCGGGCGCAGGCCAGGCCCTCCCGGGTGGCGCCGTAGACGCCGTCGAACTCGTCCCTCACGTGCATGGCCAGGCGGCCCCCATGCCGGGCCGCGGCGCGGGCCAGGGCCACCACTTCGCCTTTGGGGGCCCCCAGGTTGGTGGGATACGCCAGGCCCGTGCTGAGACCGGCGGCCCCGGCTTCCATGGCGGCTTCCACATCCCCTTCCATGGCCCGGAGCTGGCCGGGGTCGGCGGGGCCGGCGTAGTCGGCCATGCGCCCCACCCGCAGGGTGCCGTGGCCCACCAGGGCCGCCACGTTGGCGTGGAGCGGGGCCTGGCGCAGGGCCCGGGCGTAGGCCGCGAAGGTGGGGAAGGCGAAGTCCCCGCGGCTCCCCAGGAGGTCCAAGGGGGCGGGGGGATCGTCCGCGGGGGCCAGGGGGGCCAGGCTGATGCCGCAGTTGCCGACCACCACGGTGGTGACGCCCTGGCTGATCTTGGGGAGAATGCCGTCCAGGGTGAACACGGCCCGGTCGTCGTGGGTGTGGGGGTCGATGAAGCCGGGGGCGAGGATCAGGCCCGTGGCGTCCAGGGCCGAGACGGCCCGGGCCTCGGACAGGTCACCCATGGCCGCGATGCGGCCGTCCCGGAGGCCCACGTCGGCCCGGAACCGGGGCCCTCCGGAGCCGTCCACCACGTCGGCGCCGCGGATCAGGGTGTCGAAGACCGGAGGTATGCCGTCCATGGTTCTTCAAGGATAGCTGGCAAGGCCCGATGAGATCCATTATCATTGGGTCCTCCGAGAGGCGCTGCAAGGCATCCCATGTCCCAGGCTCGGAAGCCGGCCCCGCCGGTCACGTTCCAACGGCGCTTACCTCACAACCTCAGCCGGGTTCGTAGGTAAGGCGCGAAGGCGCACCCCGGCCGACGCCAAAGGAGCCACCATGACCACCACCGCCACCGACTTCCAGGTCGCGGACCTGACCCTGGCCCCCTGGGGCCGCCGCGAGATCGCCATCGCGGAGACCGAGATGCCGGGCCTCATGGCCATCCGCGAGGAATACGCCGCGGCCAAGCCCCTCAAGGGCGCCCGCATCGCCGGCTCCCTCCACATGACCATCCAGACCGCGGTGCTCATCGAGACCCTCAAGGCGCTGGGCGCCGAGGTGCGCTGGGCCTCCTGCAACATCTTCTCGACCCAGGACCATGCCGCGGCGGCCATCGCCGAGGGCGGCACGCCGGTCTTCGCCCTCAAGGGCGAGAGCCTGGACGAGTACTGGGACTTCACGCACCGGATCTTCGCGTTCCCCGAGGGCGCGGCCAACATGATCCTGGACGACGGCGGCGACGCCACCCTCCTGGTGCACCTGGGCGCGCGGGCCGAGAAGGACGCCTCGATCCTGGACCACCCGGGCAACGAGGAGGAGCGCGCACTCTATGGCGCCATCCGCCGCAAGCTCGCCGAGGACAAGGGCTGGTACTCCCGGCAGCTGGCCTCCATCAAGGGCGTCACGGAGGAGACCACCACGGGCGTGCACCGCCTCTACCAGATGGCCGAACGCGGCGAGCTGAAGTTCCCCGCCATCAACGTCAACGACTCGGTCAC
>DBME01000034.1:4248-4399 GCA_002298155.1 Holophagaceae bacterium UBA706
GTGGGCAAGGGCTGCGCCCAGGCCATGCGGGCCCTGTCCGCCCAGGTGTGGGTCACCGAGATCGATCCCATCTGCGCTCTGCAGGCCGCCATGGAAGGCTACCGGGTCGTGACCATGGAATACGCCTGCGACAAGGCCGACATCTTCGTCA
>DBME01000216.1 GCA_002298155.1 Holophagaceae bacterium UBA706
TGCGCGGCGGGGGGTGGGGTGGACGGTGGGGGCGGGGGGGTCGCAGGGGACGATCTCCATGGCGCGGAAGTTGAGTTTCCACATGCGCTGGAGGCGCTCCTGCACCTGGGGCCACACGGCGGCGGCGGAGGCGCGGAGGCTGGGGATGACGTGGGGCTGCCAGCAGCCCACCACCAGCACGCCCCGGCTGATGCGCAGGAGGCGGGTGTGCTGCACCAGGGCCGGGCCCACCACCAGGAGCCAGGAACGGCGGAGGCGCTCCTCCGTGCTGGCCTGGGGATCGGGTGCCACGCCGGCGGCGGCCTGGAGGGGATGGAGCCCCGGGGCGCCCCGGCGTCTCATTCCCGGAACCGCGGGGGCGGGATGCGGGAACGGGCCCGCAGGTCGTTGAAGAGCACCGGCGAAGCCAGGACCGGGACCATCCGGCTCCCGGCCTCGTCATAGATCGTGGTCACGAGCTGATGCAGTCTCCCGGCCTGCCGGAAGAGGACGTCGTCCACGGTGCGCACCCGGCTCGCGGGGATGGCGTGGGCCTCGCAGAAGGCGATGATGGCGTCCACCTCCGCAGCCCTGAAGTGGGGTTCCAGGACGGCCAGGAGCCGCTCCCGGTCCGTGACCCGGCCCCGGTTCAGGCGCCAACCGGATTCCTGTTCCAGGTCGATGCCGGCCCACAGGGCCAGCACCTCGAACTGCCGGTCGCTGCCGCAGCCGATGGCCACATCCCCGTCTTTGCAGGCGAAGGTCTGGTAGGGGACGATGTGCGGGTGGGCGTTGCCCAGGCGCCTGGGGGCCTCGCCGGTCATGAGGGTCTCGGCGGCCACGTTCACCAGGGAGGCCAGGGCGGCCTCCATGAGCGGCACCTCCACGTGGATCGCCTCCCCCGTGCGCTCCCGGTGGAGCCAGGCCGCCTGGATGCCGTTGGCCAGGTAGAGCCCGGCGATGACATCCACGATGGCCACCCCGGTCTTCATGGGGGAGCCGCCGGGCTCGCCGGTGATGGACATGAGGCCGCTCTCGGCCTGGAGCACGAAGTCGTAGCCTGGCCGCCTGCAGGCTGGCACGTCCGACGCGAAACCCCGCACCGAAGCCACGATGAGCTTGGGGTAGCGGTCGTGGATCTTCTCCCAGGTCAGCCCCAGCTGCTCGGCGGTGTCCGGCAGGAAGTTCTCCACCAGCACGTCGGCCGAGGTCATGAGCTCGTGGAGGATGGCCTTGCAGCCCTCGTCGGCCAGATCCATGGCCAGGGACCGCTTGCCGCGGTTGGCGCACCGGAAGTAGGCGCTCTCCCCCGTCTCCCCCTCGAAGGGGGGGCCCCAGCCCCGGGTCGGGTCCCCGGCGGGGGGCTCGATCTTCAGGACCTCGGCGCCGAAATCCGCCAGCAGCTGCGTGGCGAACGGACCCGCGAGGATGCGCGAGAAGTCCAGGACCTTGTAGTGGGACAGAAGCTGCGACACGGCCGGCTCAGGGAAGTGTCTTAAGGATACGTTGAATCGAGACCGCCTTCCGCCCTTCCGTGACGATGAAGACCCCGTGGAGCTGGGGGTCGCCCTCGGCCACTTCCCACCGCTCCCCCTTCACCCGCAGGAACCGGCTCAGGCTGGCCTCCTTCTTCATGCCGATGACGCCGTCGTAGGGCCCGGTCATGCCGATGTCCGTCACGTAGGCCGTGCCCCCGGGCAGGATCTTGGCGTCCAGGGTGGGGACGTGGGTGTGGGTGCCCACCACCGCGGCCACCCGCCCGTCCAGGTACCAGCCCATGGCCTGGGCCTCGCTGGTGGCCTCGGCGTGCATGTCCACCACCACCACGTCGGCCCGCTCCTTGGCCAGGATTCCATCCACACAGCGGAAGGGGTCGTCGCAGATGGGCATCTCCACCCGTCCCATGAGATTGATGACCAGGACCTCCTGGCCGCCAGGGGTGTGGAGCTTCACGTACCCCTGGCCCGGGGTCCCCGGGGGGTGGTTGGCCGGCCGCAGAAGCCGGGACTCAACCTGGAAGTAGGGAACGATGTCTTTAACGTCGAAGGCATGATTGCCCGTGGTGATGACGTGAACCCCAAGCTCCTCGAACCATTGGCGGGCGATCCGCTCGGAGATGCCATGCCCGTGGGCCGCGTTCTCCCCGTTGATGATGACGAACTCCAGGTCCAGTTCCCGCCTGAGGACGGGCAGATGGGCCTCCACCAGCCTCCGGCCGGGTTCCCCCACCACGTCTCCGAGAACGAGAATGCGCATCAGGAAACCTTAACAGGTCAGGCGGGAGGGGCGCCTCCCCCCGGAAGGGGCGTTGGAAACCCCAATCATGAAAATATTTCCCAATTCCGAGGCACCCCTGCCCCGTTCGCGGCACCAGAAGATGATTCCTCCCTGCCGGTCCGTCTGGGCCGATCCTGCTAGGCTTAGACATTTGAAGAGTGCCGCATGCCCTTTCCCTTGAGATCCTTGATCACGCTGTGTCTGTTGGCTGTCCTGGCGGGACCGTGCGTCCTCGCCGCGGACCCGCCACCCATCATGGCCGTCCACGAGATCAAGGTGGGCATGAAAGGCCAGGGCCGGACCGTCTGGCAGGGCGGGAAGATCGAGACCTTCGATTTCGAGGTCCTGGGCTTCCAGAAGAACTTCGCCCCGGGCCGGACCCTCATCCTGGTCAGGGCCAGCGGCGGCCCCCTGGCCGACACGGGCATCCTCCAGGGCATGAGCGGCTCCCCCTGCTACATCGACGGCAAGCTCATCGGCGCCCTGTCCATCGGCTTCGCCTTCGGGAAGGCCCCCATCGGCGGGGTCACCCCCATCAACGAGATGCTGGACGGCCTCAAGGACCTCGCCGAGGCCNNGCACCCCCCTGATCCTGCCCCGCCTGGAGCCCCCCAAGGTCCTCAAGGCCGCCCTCACGGGCAACATGATCCCCTTCAGCCAGATCATGGGCACCCCCGACGTCCCCGAGGGGGGCCACCTGCTTCCGATCCCGGTCTTCGGGGCCAGCAACGATCCTGAACTGCAGTCCCTGTGGCAGGGCATGCCCCTGCGCCCCATGGGCGCCATGGCCGCCGGCACCGGCATGGGCGAGCCCAGCCCCATCGAGCCCGGCGGCATGGTGGCCGTGAACCTGGTCCAGGGCGACCTGGACATGTCCGCATCCGGCACCATCACCTACGTCGCCGGCAAGAAGATCCTGTGCTTCGGCCACCAGTTCTTCAACCTGGGGGCGGTGGACCTGCCCATGTGGTCCGCCTCGGTGGCGGTGTGCTTCCCCGACTACCAGAACTCCTTCAAGCTCTCCCAGGCCGTGGCCCCCATCGGGGCGCTGCGCCTGGACCGCAACATGGGCATCGGCGGCCTCCTGGGCGCCGAGGCCCACATGGTCCCCATGCGCGTGGGCCTGAACCTGGGCGGCAAGCGGACCCTGAACTTCAAGTTCGAGCTCATGGACCACCCGGTCATCACGCCGAACCTGGCGGCCATGGTGCTGGCGCAGACCATCACCACCTACGTGCGGGGCGTCGGCTTCCAGAGCCTGTCCCTGCAGGGCAACATCAAGCTCGCGGGACATCCGGCCATCGAGATCGAGAACATGGTGGCCGACCTCAATGCCAACCGGCTGGCCACCTACCTGGGGGGCATCCTGCAGGTGCTCACCATGAACCCCTGGGAACGCCCGGTGGTGGAGGGCATCTCGCTCACCGTCAAGGCCGAGGAGCGCCTGGACCTCACGGCCATCACCGGCGTGCGCACCCTCAAGGCGCGGGTGAAGCGGGGCCAGACCCTGCCCGTCCTCGTGGTGCTCCAGAACATCCAGGGCGTCAAGGAGACCACCACCATGAACCTCTACGTGCCGCCCTCGGCCCGGCCGGGCAAGGCCACGCTGATGGTGGGCGACGGTTTCAGCCTCATCAACGCCGACCCCGACGAGCGCGCGGTGGACGTGGCAGGCCTGGCGGATCTGGTGCGCATGCTCAACGGCGGCCTCAAGAACAACCACGCCTACGCCATCCTCGTCCAGGCCCAGCCCGGCGCCGGGCTCCGGGGCGCCCGCATCGAGGGCATCCCCCCCACCATCTCCAGCATGCTGGGCGCCGACGGCGACTTCAACGCCAACCGCCTCCAGCGCCAGATCATCAGCCGCAGCGTCCTGCCCCTCGAGTCCGAGGTGCGGGGCCTGATCAGCATCGAACTCGAAGTCGAATAGGCAGCACGTGGAGATCCGAATGAAGAACCTCGCCACCGCCCTGGGCACGCTCATCCTCGCCGCCGCCTCCGCCGCGTCGGCCCAGCAGCCCACGGCCACCTTCTCCTCCTTCAACGACTGGCTCACCTCGGACGCCCAGGGCGTGCGCATCGGCGCCGACGGACGGCTCCAGCTGGCCCCCAGCGTGCGCCGCGTGGCCCAGTTCCCCGAGGGCGTCGTGTGGGCCGCCATCTCCGACGGCGCCGCCGGGGCCTATCTGAGCGCCGGCAACGAGGGCAAGATCTTCCACTACACCGCCGGCCAGGTCAAACCCCTGGCCCAGGTGAAGGGCGGCATCGTGTTCGCCATGGCCCGCCTCGGCCAGGACCTCATCGTCGCGCCCAGCGGCGAGAACAAGCTCTTCCGCGTCACCCCCGCCGGTGACGTCAAACCCTTCGCCGACATCGATTCCCGTCTCGTGTGGGCCATCGCCGTGGACGGCTCCGACCTGATCCTCGCCGGCGGCGGCGAGAAGGGCGCGGCCCTGGTCCTCGCCCGGGAAGGCAGCAGCCGCAAGCTGGCCGAACTCCCCGAGGAGACCGCCTTCACCGCCATCGCCTCCGACGGCAAGGGCGGCTACTACCTGGGCTCCCACGGCCGGGGCCTGGTGCTCCACTACACCGGCGTGCGTACCGGGGACCGCCTCGAGACCCTCCTGGCCACCGGCTTCGAGGAAGTGCACGCCCTGGCCGTGAGCGACGGACAGGTCTACGCCGGCGCCACCAACGGCCTCTCCAACCGGTTCGCCACCGGCACCCTCGAGAAGCGGGAAGGCTACCTCGCCGAAGTGGGCACCCAGACCAAGAGCGCCATCATCCGCCTGGACCGGGACCGCGTGCCCCAGACCCTCTGGCAGAGCGCCCAGAGCCAGGTGTTCGCCCTGGCCACCTGGAACGGCCAGCTCCTGGTGGGCACCGGCAACCGCTCCCGCCTCTTCTCCATCCCCCTGTCCGAGGCGGGCCGGAGCGACGTCCCCTTCAGCGTCCTCCAGGACCTGGGCACCGCCCAGGCCACGGCCTTCATGCCCGCGGGCTCCGACCTGATGGTGGTGGCCTCCAACCCCGCCGAGCTGCACCTCCTCAACCAGGTCCAGGCCACCGAAGGCACCATCGAGAGCAAGGTCCTCCGGGGCGCGCCCCTGGCGGACTGGGGCCGGGCCTACCTGGAAGCCACGACCCCCAGCGGCACCTCCGTGGACTTCCAGTACCGCGCCGGCTCCACCGAGACCCCGGACGGCACCTGGACGCCCTGGACCCCGCCCCTCCTCAGCGGCGAGCGCCCCAACCTCCCCCCCACCCACTTCG